>CAUORV010000053.1:0-8336 GCA_963507085.1 uncultured Atopobium sp. | reverse complement strand
TCAATGGCTACAAAAAGCACGTTAGGATTTGCCTTAGCTTGAGCGGCAGTAAAAGATCCCTTGCCGCAGCCAAGGTCTACACGGACCTCAGAGAAGGGAACATGCCCCTCAGCAGTAATTGGCGCACACGCAGAAGCCCACGTTCCTCTCAAAGCCTCTGGATGAGGCTCAATAACGCTGGAATACGCCTCTAAGCGCTCTTCCAGAACAAAGTTTTTAGGCAAACGTGCATGTAGTGCGCGCAAAGCAACTCCTCAACAAGTGGGCAAAATCAGCGTTTCTTTACAGAAGCTGATCAAGCGTTTCTCCGTACGAAGGTAGGAATTCTGTCATAAAATCGCGCACTTCTGGAAGAGAATCTGCTAAATCTTCAACAACTCCACGAGTTGAGGCTTCAGCGGTAATAAATTCTGAGTTTCCAGACTGAGCCTCCTCAATACACTTAATGAGTGCTGCAATCTTATCTGCAGCTTTAATAAGCTTTCTAAGATAAGCTTCACTCTCTGAAGCCTCAGCGCTGTGAGTAAGCACCTGAGCATAGGCATCTTGCAGGTCTTCTGGCAGTGTGGAGAGAATGGTTTTCTCGGCACGTGCCTCTACCTGATGATAGGCATCTCTAATCTCTGAATTAGCATACTTTACAGGCGTGGGCATGTCTCCGGTGATAATCTCTGATGCATCGTGATACATACCAATAAGAGCTGCACGATCTGCGTCAAGATTTCTGTGATAGCGCACATTTGCAATAGTTGCGAGGCAGTGAGAAATAACGGCCACGTCAAGGGCGTGTTCAGCAAGGCTTTCTGAGCGAGAATTGCGCATAAGCGACCAGCGCTCAATGTAGCGCATGCGAGAAATAAGTGCAAAAAAGCTGGACTGCGACGAAGAATTCTGAGACATTGCCCCTCCTTAATTTGTTTTCTCAACCTTACCACGGATACCGGACAAAAACTGTTTTGACACAACTATGCAATGTAGTCATAGCAAATATGAAGTAATCAAATACTTTAGATGTTTATATGAAATTATTGATATCTGAACATCCGTTCATGGGTATTTTTGCTCCGCTTACCGGCAACCATGGCTAACTTATTCCAAAGGAGTTAACCCGGGCTTACTATGCAAGTAAACCTCGTCCGTTTAAAAGAAGTGAGCGGACAACAAAGGAAGGATGGGAAACATGAGTAAGTATGCTTTTGTAGGCGGCAAGCTCGTTGACGGTACTGGTGCTGCACCGGTCGAGGACTCCCTTGTCCTTATCGATGAAGACAAGATTACCTATGCTGGTCCTCGTAAAGAGGTCCCAGAGGGATATGAGGTACGTGACGCATCTGGCCATACCGTAATGCCTGGTCTTGTTGATACACACCTGCACTTCTCCGGCAACCTGACCGACAACGATAACGACTGGGTTATCGAGTCCGTTGCTCAGAAGCAGGCATGCGCAGTCAAGCAGGCTTATGACGCTCTTACCCACGGCCTTACCACTGTCGTTGAGATTGGCCGCAATGGTATTGCTATCCGCGACCTCGTTAACATGGGCATTATGCAGGGTCCTCGTATCTTTGCTACCGGCCTTGGCCTTTGCCGCGTTGCTGGTCACGGTGACTCTCACCACCTGCCACTGCAGATCTCCAAGGACGGACACCCTTGGGGCGACCAGGTAGACGGTCCATGGGAGCTTCGTAAGGCAATCCGCCGTCGTCTTCGTGAAGAGCCTGACGGTATCAAGATCTGGGCAACCGGTGGCGGCATTTGGCGCTGGGACTCCGACCGTCTGCAGCTCTTCTGCACCGAGGAGATCAAGGCAATTGCTGACGAGTGCGCACTGGTAGGCATTCCTCTGTACGCTCACTCCTACAACAACTTTGACGCTGCATATGACTGCGTCCGCTTTGGTTGCAAGCAGCTCATTCACGGCTTTGAGCTTGACGAGCGCACCATGAAGCTTATGGCTGAGCAGGGAACATACTTCACTCCAACCATCGGCTTCCTGCCAACTTGGTACGGAACTTATCCACCAGACTGGACTCCAGAGCTTGACGCATTCCCAGGCGAGACTGTTGTCGAGAAAGGCCTTGCACGCACCTACGCTAACCTGCGTAAGGCTTATGATATGGGTATCACCATTACCATCGGCTCTGACTCCTTCAGCTTTGTCACTCCTTACGGCTACGTCACCATCGATGAGATGTATGACTTTGTCGAGAAGGTTGGCATCTCCATCCTTGATACTGTTGCAGCTGCTACTTACAACGGCGCAAAGATGCTTGGCAAGGAGAACGAGTTTGGTGCTGTCAAGGAAGGCCTCTCCGCTGATATCCTCGTAGTCAAGGGCGACGTTGCTAACAACATCCGCGACCTCACGCCTGAGAACATGGACGTCATCATGAAGGAAGGCAAGATTATTGATCGCGGTAGCTTCTAAGCTTCCAGCTCGATAATTTGTAACGCGAAGGTTGGGCCCTGACTCACTTAAGCGTTAGGGCCCACTTTTACAAACAAGAAGTTTATTCTTTGATATAAAAGTTTGATATTTGATAGGAGCTCACTATGTCTGAACCAAAGCAGGTGAAAATTGTGCTGCTTACCGGCTATTTAGGCGCAGGTAAGACCACTATTTTGAACCACATTCTCTCTAATACTGAAGGTATTCACGCAGCAGTTATCGTCAATGATATTGGCGAGATTAACGTTGATGCTGGTCTTATTAAAGACGGCGGCTACGCTAAAGAAGGCGACGTTATCCCTCTGACCAACGGTTGTCTCTGCTGCACCCTTTCTAATGACTTGGCACTTCAGTTGGGTGATTTGGCCGATACCGAGGAATTTGACTACATCATTATTGAGGCTTCGGGCATCTGCGAGCCAATCCCCATTACCTATAACATTTCTGCATTCTGCAATCAGAGCCAGCATGCAACTAATCACTCTCACCTCAACCTTGATAACATCGTCGCAGTTGTTGACTGTGCTCGCATGTTTGAGGAGTTCCACAACGGCGCCGATCTTCTCGACCCTGATATTGAAGAGGACGACATCGAGAACCTGCTTATTCAGCAGATTGAGTTCTGCTCTACGCTGGTCCTCAACAAGACTGACCTGGTTACTCCTGAGCAGCTCCACGAGCTCAAGGCACTTGTGCGCGGACTTCAGAAGGACGCCGTTATTGTTGAGGCGGTCAACGGCGATATTCCAATGAGTGAGCTCATCAATACGGGTCGTTTTGACTTTGATAAGGCCTACGCATCCGCTGCCTGGATGGATGCAATGGAGCACCCTGAGGAGCACGAGGATCCAGAGGTTTTGGAGTACGAGATTACCACCTTTGTGTATCGCCGCCGCCAGCCATTTGACCTGGACAAACTCAATCAGTTTGTGGCTAGCTGGCCAAAGAACATCATCCGCGTCAAGGGTAGCGTTTGGATTTCGCAAGACCCCGAGATGAGCTTTGTTTTTGAGCAGGCAGGCAAGCAGGTCCAGTTCTACGAGAACGGTATGTTCTACGCATCGCTGCCAGAGGATGAGCGAGAAACCCTTCTTGACGAGAAACCCGAGCTACGCGCAGAATGGGATGATGAACTGGGCGATCGTCAAACTAAGCTGTGCTTCATTGGTCGTCATATGAACCATGAAGAAATTGAAGCCGGTCTGGATGCATGCCTTACCGAGTATGTTCCTGACGAGTTTGACTACTAGCGTTTTCAGCGCCAAGAGCTCCGGCGCTTGAGACGAGGGACCCAGTTTATCCGGGTCCCTTTTTTAGGTTAGAGGTGCCTAATGACCAAGATTGAGCAGCTTAAAGACTGGATTCAGTCGTCAGATAACATTGTCTTCTTTGGTGGTGCAGGCGTATCAACAGAAAGTGGTATTCCAGATTTTAGGGGTACTAATGGTCTGTATCGTCAGGGCGGCATCAAGGTAGAAAACATGACTATTGGCCTTGGCCAAGACGGCTATGACATGGGAAAAGAAGCCTATGACCTGGGAAATGGCGTAACCGTTGATCCAGACAACGAGGAGTCTTTTGCCTACAGCAAGGCGCCAGACTTTACACTTGAAGAGATCTTCTCGCTTGATGTGTTTTTGGATTATCCCGCAGCGTATTACACGTATTTTAGAAATTCTCATCATCTGGGGGAGGCCCAGCCAAACATTGCCCACAAGTGGCTGGCGTCGCTGGAAGCTGCGGGAAAGCTGCGCGCTGTGGTGACGCAAAACATCGACGGACTGCATCAAGCCGCTGGTAGCAAGCGTGTATTTGAGCTTCACGGCAACGAAACGCGCTTTTATTGTCCCGAGTGCGGCCACACCTATACGCTCGATCAGATTGAAGAGCAGTCGTCTGTCGTGCCGCTTTGTCAATGCGGCGCAGTTATTAGGCCTGATATTGTCTTCTACGGAGAAGGCCTCAACATGGACACCGTGTATGGAGCCTTGAACGTCATCTCGCAAGCGGAGGTCCTTGTGGTTGCAGGAAGTTCGCTGGTAGTGCAGCCTGCCGCCGGTCTTCTCGACTACTACGAGGGCAACAAGATGGCTATCATCAACGACCAGCCTACGCCGTACGATAATCGAGCCAATCTGGTGATCAGAGACAGAATAGGCGCCGTCATAGAACAGCTCCTGTAGAAAAAACGCCTACCCGCATATGTGCAGGTAGGCGTTGTCGTTTCAAACAATGGCGAGAAACCCGTGCGGCGGAAGCTCGCATAAGGCCCGACGCGCGAGAAACCCGTGTTAGTTGGCGGCTTCCTCGGCAAGTGTCTGAAGGGTTGCCATGAGAGATGGAACAACCTGCTTCTTACGGCTTACGACACCTGGAAGAACAGCAATGTTGCCATCAACCTTTACATTGAAGGCGCGCTCGATGACGTTGGCAGCATTAGCACCGTAGAAGAGCATCTCGGTGACCTGGCTCTTAACGTCGGTGAACATGTAGAAGACCATTGGAAGCTCTTCGGACTTAGCAGCAGTCTCCAAGAATGGTCCAACAAGTTCCTCTGCGGCCTTGCGGCTGGACTCGGTCATGAAGGATCCCTGGCCAACGCCAAACTTTACGCCGCCACGGCTGAACACCTTGTAATCACCGTGGAAGACTTCTTCTGCAGTACGACCAGTGAGGTCTGCGCCAGCGTCAAACATTTGCTCAGAGTAGGCGTCGATGTCTTCTCCGCAAATCTCTGCAAGCTTCTTACCAGCAACAATATCGCGCTCAGTGCAGGTAGGGGAGCGGAATGCAAGGGTGTCGGAAAGAATTGCAGAGAGCATGAGGCCAGCAATATTCTTTGGAATCTCAATGCCGTACTCGTGGTAGAGGCCATAGATGATGGTGCAGGTGCAGCCAACAGGGACGTTTCTAAAGGTAATTGGGTTAGAAGTCTCAATGGAGCCGATGCGGTGGTGGTCAACAATCTCCATGATCTCGGCCTGCTCAAGACCGTCAACTGCCTGAGCGCGCTCGTTGTGGTCAACAAGAATGACGTGCTTCTTGCGAGGGTTCAAAAGACCAGGACCGCTGATAAGACCAGCAAAAGTGCCGTTCTCGTTGATAACAGGGAAGAAGCGGTGCCTTGAGTTGGTCATAGCCTTACGAGCATCATCAATTGCAGTGTTAACGCTGAACTTGAGGATGTCGTCGGTGAGCATTTTCTCACGTACAGGCATGGACATGATGAGCAGGCGAGCTACCTCAAAGGTATCGCGAGGAGTGCTGATAATAGCGCAATCACGCTTTTTAGCCAGGTCAATTACGTCCTGAGCAATGGGAGCATCGCAAGAGACAATAAGGCAAGAAGCACCGTGCTCAACTGCGATAGTCTGGTTCTCATGGTTGCCAGCAACAACAATGATATCGCCAGCATCAACAATCTCTGAAAGAGCGGAAGCGCTGGTACCAACGCGAATATTGCCCTGCTTAACAACGCCCTGAGGATCACCAAGAACTATGGTGCCACCAAGCGTAGAAACAATATTTGCATAGCTTGTCTTAGCCTTAGAGAGCAGGTTTGGCTCGGAAAGACTCATGTTTGCATTTGCAATATCTTTAACGGCAATCAGGCCAGTAAGCTCTTCTTCCTCATCAGTAACGCAAAGTGTATCAAGCTTGACGTCCTGCATAAGCTGCCAAGCAGCATAGAGGCTCATTCCAGCATCAACTTTTGGCTGAGCCTGAATCTCTGCATCTTTGATCTGAGGAGTAACCGTAGTAATAAGCTGTGGCTCTTCGAAGCCAAAGTGATTTAAAACAAAGGCGGTCTCACGGTTGAGTGAGCCAGCGCGACGAGCTTCATAGATAGGGTTATCAATCTGATTTTTGAGATACGCATAAGAAATTGCAGCACAAATGCTGTCTGTATCTGGGTTCAAATGGCCAATGATATTTACTTTACGAATTGCTTCTGCCATCTTCGCCTCCCTGGTAATGTCGATGATGTAACTTTCTAATTAGAACACACTTTAGTAAGCACATTTTGTTTCTTTTTTAATACCACCTTGTAGTGTACCCCTCTCTCTTTTTACTTAGAACAGAAAATCGCAGAAAAACAGCGGGCGTACCTGTGAATCTGATAAATGTGTATAGGACAAATGACAATTCAAAAGTTGAAGGAAATTAGTACAATGAAATAGTTAACAAATCGATTGAATTGGAATACCTAGTGAGTTCTCCTACGCGTTTTTCTGCTAAAAAAAGAAACGCTCGTCATATGGTTAAAGCAGCGCACGTCCCTGAGCCTTCATCTGAGGCAAGGGAAGTTGCACCTGTAGAAGCACCTCAGGCTTCCGTAGAGAAGGTTGATACTACGGCAAGTCCAGCAGCTGCTCTTCAGACTGCATCTGAGCAGCTTTCATCTGCTTTTGCGTCGTTTGCGCAGCGTAAGCCTGCAGTTCAGAGCGCAGCACAGCCTGCTGCGCAGCCCGCGGAAAAGCCTGCAGTACAGTCCGCGGAAAAACCTGCAGTAAAGCCTGCAACACAGCCTGCTGTACAGCCCGCAACACAGCCCGTAGACAACACGCGGTCTAAGGTTGCGCCAGAAAAAAAGAGACGACAGAAAACGCCTCTATCTTCACGTAAAAACATTCGTGTGGAGAAGCGCCATCGCAATCAAGCAGATCCTGAGCCAGAACAGCGTCCTTCTCGCCCCGTGAGTGCGAGTAGAAAAAGGCTGGAGCTGGTAAGTGTTGTTGCTATTTTGGTGCTCGCGGTCCTCTCGATTGTTTTGGTTAACCGACCAAGCACAAAAACGCTGGTATTTGGCGACAATCAGGTGACGTATACCGGCACTACCATTCAGGGAAAGATGAATGGTCAAGGCAAGATGACTTTTGAGAATGGCGATACCTACGAGGGAGAATTTGTCGACGGATATTTCCAAGGTACGGGAACGTACACCTCAGTAGATGGCTGGACGTACGAAGGTCAGTTTGTAAAAGGCCAGGCAGACGGCCAGGGAAAGCTCACTACGCAAGACAGCATTGTGTACGAAGGAACTTTTAAGCAAGGGATTTATCAAAGTGCGAATTAAATGGTTTTCGCTTGTACGTATAACAGGACTTGTTTTAGTCCTCATATATCACTTTTTTAAGGACGCGCTTCCAGGCGGCTTCATTGGTGTCGACGTATTCTTTACGTTCTCGGGCTATCTCATCACGGCTCTTTTGATTGACGAGTTTGCTCGCTTTAGATCCATCGACGTCATTGGATTCCTGCGCAGGCGTTTCTACAGAATTGTGCCGCCGCTTGTGTTTATGGTGCTGGTGTGCACGCCGTTTCTTTTACTTGTGCGAACCGAGTTTATTGCCGGCATTAAGTATCAGATTGCCGCAGCTCTTGGCTTTGTAACTAATTACTTCGAGATTGTTCTGGGCAACAGCTACGAGAACCAATTTGCTCCTCATGTGTATCTGCACACCTGGAGTCTTGCTGTTGAAATGCACTTTTATGTGCTCTGGGGTCTGTGTGCCTGGCTGCTTGCTTGCCTCAGCAAAACAATCAGAAGCTATAAGGTAAAGATTGCCGGAGCTTCTCTGGTACTGCTGGTTACTACCTATTTGGCAATGGCAACAGGTGCATCTACCTCTACAAATCTTTCTATCCAATATTTCTCAACGCAAACGCACGTGTTCCCCTTCTTTATTGGTGCGCTGTTGGCATGCGTTGCAGGAATTGCTCAAACGGGCGAGCTCTTTGACCAGCTTGAGCAGAAGCTTTCAACGCAACTGACGCTCGCGGGCCTTGTAGCAAGCTGCGGCGTTCTTGTCTTCTTGAGTGTTTTCATGCACTTCGAGGACCTCTTTACGTACACCTTTGGTTTCCTTTTTGCCTCGCTTGCAGC
>CAUORV010000052.1:0-8338 GCA_963507085.1 uncultured Atopobium sp. | reverse complement strand
AAGATGGCGTCTCTCTGAGGCGCCATACGTATATACGATAGGTATGTTTTCATACCAAACATTTGCATGCGGACCGAAAAGTTGTGATTCATATGTTTTCATCTGAAGTTCTTTTAGAAGCTCAACAGGTTATTTCAGAGGCTCTTGCGACTGGTCTTACCGTTGCTTCCGCTGAGTCTTGTACGGGAGGACTTGTTGCAGGCGCTCTTACAGCCATCTCTGGATCATCAAGCGTGCTTAAAGGCTCTGTTGTAAGCTATACCATTGAGATTAAGCAAAAGGTATTAGGCGTTTCAAAAAACATTTTTGATGAACCGTCCCTTGGCGCTGTTTCTGAGTCCTGCGCAGCTCAAATGGCTTCGGGCGTTAGAGACGTTATTGGATCAGATATTGCAGTTTCCGTTACAGGAATAGCAGGACCAACAGGAGAAGAGCCTGGTAAACCAGTTGGAACGGTTTGGTTTGGTATTACCAGTAATAACTTTACCCATACGGTCTGTAAACATTTTTCTGGTAATAGAGAACAGGTACGAGAAGCTGCAGTTTTACAAGCTTTGCAATTAATTCATGAAGCAATTGTGAAGGCTTAAAATCCAATTTTAATAGGGAAGCTCAAAACTAGTTTGTTTTGAGCTTCTTATTTTCTGCGACTATGCAGGACTTATACAATCAAATTTGCAATTAAGAAGAAATTAGCTGTTCAAGAGCGGAAAAATAGAGGTAAGAATTCAGACAAATTCCCTCTATAGAGTATATGTTTGACGTTGACATAGAACGTCTGTTCTTATATTATTCTAGTAACAAAAAGAGCAAGGAGTATCCATGGCTAAAAAGTCAGTTTCAAAAGAGATTAAAGCTCGTACTACTGGTGATGAGAGAGATGAGGTTATCTCTTCAACCACTGCAGAGATTGAGAAGAAATTTGGTGCAGGCGCTATTATGCGTTTAGGTGAAGGTGGTCCTGCTTTTGATATTCAGGCTATTCCAACTGGCTCACTTGCTCTTGATGCAGCATTGGGTATTGGCGGCGTTCCTCGCGGCCGTATTGTAGAGATTTATGGCCCAGAGTCCTCTGGTAAGACAACACTTTCACTAGAAATTCTTGCAGAAGCTCAGGCGCTAGGCGGTGTTGTTGCCTTTATTGACGCAGAGCACGCACTAGACCCAGGTTATGCGGCTCGTATTGGCGTTGATATTGATGATGTTTTAATTTCTCAGCCAGATACTGGTGAGCAGGCCCTAGAGATTTGCGACATGCTTGTTCGCTCAGGCGCTATTGACGTTGTAGTTGTAGACTCCGTTGCTGCTCTTGTTCCTCGTGCAGAGATTGAGGGAGAAATCGGCGATTCTAGCGTTGGTCTTCAGGCTCGTCTTATGAGTCAGGCTCTCCGTAAATTAGCCGGCTCTCTTTCAAAGTCTAATACGCTCTGTATCTTCATTAACCAGCTAAGAGAGAAGATTGGCGTTATGTTTGGTAGCCCAGAGACCACTTCTGGTGGTAGGGCTCTTAAGTTCTTCTCCACTGTCCGCATGGACATTCGCCGCGTTGACAGCATTAAGGTTAATGGAGAAAACGTTGGTAACCGTGTTCGAGTTAAAGTTGTAAAGAACAAGGTTGCTCCACCTTTTAAGGTTGCTGAGTTTGACATTATGTATGGTCAGGGCATCTCTAAAGAAGGCTCCATTCTTGATATGGCTGTTGACTTTGAGATTGTTAACAAGTCTGGTGCTTGGTTCACCTATGAGGGCGAGCGTCTTGGCCAGGGTAGAGAAGCAGCTAAATCTTTCCTTACGGCCAATCCAGACCTTATGGAAGAGATTGATCACAAAGTACGAGTTGCTTGTGGTCTTGTATTTGATGAAGATTCCGAAGTTGGTACTCCAGTTGCAACGGAAGATTCTGCTGAATAATGTCAGAGATTTCTTGGACAATTGAGCTTCCACAAAAGAAACAAGCAGTTCTTGGTCAAGCAAAGCCCAAGGCAAAGATTATTTTAGAAACTGAAGTTGGAGGAACAGAGGAATTCTTTGTTCCTCCAACAGTAGCTCGAGCTCTTTTGAGTAAAGAGAAAGATGGTGTTTTTACGCCTTCTTCTCGCAATGAGTTTTTGTATGAGGTTAAAGAGATTTCAACTCAGTGTATTAAAGCTCGCATTGAGGCGTTAATTGTAAAAAGGGATTACTCTACAGCAGAGCTTCAGAAAAAACTCATGCTTGATGGTTATCAGAAGAATGTCAGAGATGCTGCAGTGCAGAGAGCTGTTGAAGTTGGCTTAGTTAATGACAGTCGATTCGCAGATGTCTATATACGGTCTAAAATCTCTCAAGGTTGGGGTCCTCTTAAAATTAAAACTGAGATTTCTAAAAAGGGAATCGAGGTTGAGACGCTCTCTGGATGGCCTGATGCATATTTTTCTGATGTAGATGAATTTGAAGTTGCGTATTCTTTAGCTCAAAGAAAACATCTATCCGGAAAAAATGATTATGAGAAACTGGTGAGGTTTCTGGCAACTAAGGGATACTCATTTTCTATAGCCTCATCAGTTGCTAAAAAGATTTTAGACGAGAATGCTCCATCTGAGTGAATACATTTGCTTAGCTTATAAGTCTGTTGTATTGGTGTGTTTTACTTTTCCTACCTGCTATTTATTGACAAAAGTTACAATGCTCTATACGATAAATATGCCGTGAATAGGCTCATTTCCGCTGGGCAACCAGCGTCACGTATACAGTAGGTATCTCATACACTTGATCTATCTCTGCATGTGGCATGACCAGCCAATGAACCCTGCTCATGGCGGGTTCTTTAGACACTGTTGTGTCTAAAGTCTCCTGAACACTTTTGTAATCGCCATTTGAGGAGTAGGTATGGAATTAGCAGCAGTAGGCATTATTTGCCTTCTTGTGGGAGTAGGCCTTGCATACGGCGTGCTCTCTAACATTAGTAATTCAAAGATTAAAACTGCAGAGCAGCAGTTAAAAGATGCTCAAACTAATGCAGATCGCATTGCTTCTGAAGCAGCTCGTCAGGCAGAAACTGTTAAAAAAGAGGCTGTTCTTGAGGCTAAAGAAGAAGTTCTTCAGCTCAAGCAGGCAGCAGAGGCAGAAGAGAAAAAGCGTAAGAGCGAACTCCGTAGCATGGAGAATCGTATTCTTCAGCGTGAAGAGTCCCTTGATCACCGTACTGATGCACTAGAGAAGCGTGAGCATCAGCTCTCCAGCCTTCAGGGCCAGCTTGATCGTCGTAAGAACGATTTGGATTCTCTTGTTTCTCAGCAGTCTCAAGAGCTTGAGCGCATTGCAGCTCTTACAAAAGATGAGGCTCATGATGAGCTTTTGGCTCGTGTTCGTTCAGAAAGCGTTCGCGATGAGGCTATGATTCTTCGTGAGTCTGAGCAGCGCGTTCGTGCACAGGCTGATAAAACCGCCCGTGAGATTATTTCTACCGCTATTCAGCGTGTTGCTGCAGATCAAGCTTCTGAGATCACCGTTACTTCCGTTCATATCCCATCCGATGACCTAAAGGGTAGGATTATTGGACGTGAGGGTCGTAACATTCGTACGTTTGAACAGGTATCTGGCGTTTCTCTTGTTATTGATGACACTCCAGAGACTGTAGTTCTCTCAAGTTTTGATCCTGTTCGTCGTGAGACTGCTCGCGTTGCACTTGAGAACCTCATTGCAGACGGTCGTATTCATCCAGCACGTATTGAGGAGCTCTACAAGAAGGCTGAAGCCCTTGTTAACGAGCGTGTTCTTGAAGCTGGCGAACAGGCTGCATTTGATTGTGGTATTCACGATCTTCATCCAGAGATCGTAAAGACTCTTGGTAAGCTTCGCTACCGTACTTCTTACGGTCAGAACGTTCTTGCTCACTCTGTTCAGGTTGCAGTACTTTGCGGCATTATGGCTGAAGAGCTTGGCCTTGAGCCTGCTCCAGCTAAGCGCGCTGGTCTGCTTCATGACCTTGGTAAGGCAATTGACCACGAGGTTGAGGGTCCACACGCTGTAATTGGTGCAGATCTTGCTCGTCGTCATGGTGAGCGTCCTGAGATTGTTCACGCTATTGAAGCTCACCACGCAGACATTGAGCCAAACACTGTTCTTGACATGCTTGTTATGGCTGCAGACGCTATTTCTGCTGCACGTCCTGGTGCTCGTCGTGAGTCTGCTGAGAACTACATCAAGCGCCTTGAGAAGCTTGAGGCTATCTCCAACGCACACGAGGGCGTTGAGCGTACGTATGCGATGCAGGCTGGCCGTGAGCTTCACGTAATGGTTGAGCCTCAGATGATTAGCGATTCCGAGGCAACTGTTCTTGCTCACGATATTGCTAAGCAAATTGAGGATGAGATGGAATACCCAGGACAGGTTCGTGTTGTTGTTATTCGCGAGTCTCGTGCTGTGGATGTTGCTAAGTAATCTATGGCAGCCACTTCTACTGACTTAACAGGTTTTGTCGCCTCTATGGGAGGTGAGCGCGCACTCCGTGTCGAGGAATCCCTCGGCGCGGGGTACGTTCGTTTACGCGTAGCAGAAGCAGAGCGTAGACAGGCAAAGCACGATATCCGTTCGGTAGAAGATATTGTTATCGAGCTTTTACGTAATTCTCGCGATGCTGGCGCTCGTCATATCTATGTAGCAACGTCTAAAGAGGGCGCGCTCAGAACTATCACCATACTTGATGATGGTCAGGGTATTCCAAAAGACATGCAGGAGAAAATCTTTGAAGCTCGTGTAACTTCAAAGCTTGAGAGCATGCATATGGACCGTTGGGGAATTCATGGACGAGGCATGGCTCTCTATTCAATCAAAGAAAACTGTGAATCGGCCCAGGTTGTGGCTTCGGCTCCGGGACTTGGTTCTGTTATTCAGATTGTGGTAGACACTACTAAAATTTCTGAGCGAGTAGATCAGTCTACTTGGCCAACCTGTGGTTTGAATGAGGATGGAATCAAAACAACCGTTAAAGGTCCTCATAACATTATTCGTACCTGCTGTGACTTTGCGCTTGAGGTCAAAGGCTCGTGTGAGGTAATGCTGGGCTCTGCTGCAGAGATTGCAGCTACTGCTCGTCGCAGAATTGCACAGACGCTTGATATCGCTGACCTGCTATTTGTTGAAGGCTTTGAAAACGTGCCTATTCTCGAGCGCTTCAGGGCCGCAGCGGATGCAACAGAGCTTTCTGAGGTTTGTAAGTCTCTTGGTCTTTCAATGTCAGATAGAACTGCTCATAGAATTATTGCTGAGCAGATTAAGCCTTTGCGTAGTGTGTATGCACAGGTCAGCCACACTGTTGAACCTGAAGGGGTTTCTCGCGAAATTGATCTGATGAAAGACCACCGAGGCCTCAAGATGAGCAAGGCTGATATCAGCAGTTTTTCTCGAAAGATGGAGCAGAGTTTTGCTGAGTTGTCCGAGAAATACTATGTTTCTTTGACAACTGAGCCTCGTGTTCGTGTAAGTAAAAACAAGATTGTTGTGACTTTTGATATTGAGTCGCAAGAGTAGAACAAACGCACAATAATTGGAGCACTCATGGGTTTGCTTAAAGTTTCAAGTAAGTCTTCACCAGCTTCTGTAGCAGGAGCTATTGCAGGACTGGTTAAAGATAACGAGCCTGTTATGCTCCAGTGCATTGGAGCAGGCGCAGTCAATCAGGGCATCAAAGCTATTGCTATTGCGCGTGGCTTCCTGATTCCTTGCGGCTTGGATATTACCTGTGCTCCAACGTTTTCTGATATCGAGATTGCAGGGGAGAGTAGAACTGCAATAAAAATTGCCATTTATGTCCACACATTGTCTGCTCCTGATGCGCAGACACCAGCTGTTAGTCCCACTGAGTATAACGAGGTACTTTAAGCATGATTGAAAATTCCGAGCTCGTAGGAAAAACATATCACATCAAAACTTTTGGCTGCCAAATGAACTTGCACGATACAGAGCGTGTCTCTGGTCTGCTTGAGGCTTGTGGCTGCAATGAGGTTTCAGATACTGATGACGCTGATATTGTCATCTTCATGACCTGTAGCGTCCGTGAGAACGCCGATCAGCGTCTTTATGGTCAGGCTTCTGCGATGGTCAGCGCTCCAACGCCTCCATCAGGCAAGCGTATTGTTGCTATTGGCGGTTGTATTGCACAGCGTGATGGCGAGAAGCTCCGTGAAAAGGTTCCAGCCGTTGACGTTGTGTTTGGTACCAGCGCTCTCGCAAGCCTGCCAGCACTTCTCACCAGCGCATTTAGGGGCGAGAATGACCGTGTAGCCGTTGATACCTCTGAGGAAGGCAAGGGCTTCTCCACAGACCTGCCAAGTAACCGTGCTCAGCAATATCACGCTTGGGTACCTATCATGACTGGCTGTAATAACTTCTGCACGTATTGCATTGTTCCTTACGTTCGTGGTCGTGAGCGCAGCCGTACCTTTGAGGCTGTTATTGGTGAGTGCGAGCGCCTTGTCGCAGATGGTGTTCGTGAGATTACTCTGCTTGGTCAAAACGTTAACTCGTATGGCCGCGACCTTTACGGCAAGCCTCGTTTCGCAGAGCTTTTACGTGCTGTTGGTCAGACAGGTGTTGAGCGCATTCGTTTTACCTCGTCAAATCCAAAAGATCTTACTGATGAGACTATTGCAGCTATGAAAGAAACTCCAGCTGTCATGCCTCACCTCCATCTTGCGGTTCAAAGCGGATCTACACGCATTCTCAAGAAGATGAACCGCAGCTATACACGAGAAGAGTACTTAGACGTGGTTTCTCGCCTTCGCGCGGCCATTCCAGGTTTGGCGCTTTCAACTGACATTATTGTGGGCTTCCCAGGAGAGACCGAGGAAGACTTTGAAGATACGCTTTCTTTGGTCAAAGAGGCTGGTTACTCTTCTGCGTACACCTTTATTTACTCTAAGCGTCCAGGAACTCCCGCGGCAAAATACGAGGACAACACGCCTCATGAGGTTATTCAGGAGCGCTTTGACAGACTTGCCGAGCTTGTGGCTCAGCAGGCGCATGACGCTAACCAGGTAGATTTGAATACTACACAGGCAGTTCTTGTTGAAGGAACTTCCAAGCGTGACGATACTGTCATGGTTGGACATAGCGAGAAGAACCAAACTGTGCACTTCAATCTGCCAGAGGGTTATACGCCAGAAGATCTTATCGGCAAAATTGTTGATATTCATATTGATGAGGCTCGTACCTGGTACCTGCGTGGAACCATGGAGTCTGATCCACGATGAGCTCTCATGGCTCGGTAATCTGTATTGTAGGTCCCACGGCTTCGGGTAAAAGCTCATTGTCCGAGCTTGTTGCCAAGAAGCTTGAGACCTCTGTCATTTCTGTTGACGCAATGCAGGTCTATCGTGGCATGGATATTGGCACTGCTAAAACCCCCGTTGAGGAGCGAGAAGTTCCTCTTTTGATGGTAGATTGTGCCAACATTTCGGAAGAATATTCTGTTCAAATGTTCCAGACTGCGGCACGTGCAGAGGCTCATAAGCTCATTGATGCTGGTAAAACGCCTGTCTTTTGTGGTGGCACAGGTCTCTATCTTGATTCGATTGTTGACCAGATGGAGTTTCCTTCTGGGTCAGTTGAGTCTCCTGTACGAACCCGTTATGAAAAGCTTGCAGAAGAGCTAGGACCTGAGGGCTTACACGAGCTTCTCGCCACTAAAGATGCGGCAAGTGCAGAACTTATTCATCCAAATAACGTGCGACGCGTTGTAAGAGCTTTAGAGCTCTTGGAAGAGGGCAAGTCGTATGCAACTCATCATGAGGGTTTAAAGGCCCATACACCGTACTTTGACGCCCAGATATGGGGTCTTACAATGGATCGCCAGCGTCTGTATGAGCGAATTAACCAGCGAGTAGATCTTATGTTTGAGCAGGGGCTTGTTGAAGAGGTTCAGGCGCTTATTAAGGTCGGTCTCTCCGAGAATTGCACAGCTGGTCAGGCTATCGGTTACAAAGAGTTCTTTGCGTATTTTGCTGGCAAGCAATCGCTTGAGCAAACATGTGAGCTTATTAAGCAGCACACCAGGCAGTATGCTAAGAGACAAATTTCTTGGCTAAAACGAGATGGTCGTGTCAGATGGCTTGATATGGATCAGCTTTCGCCTGAGGAAGCCCTCAGGCTGATTCTTGCGCATCATTTTGACGTACAATGCCAGTAGGACGCATCAAAAACTAACGTATTTACCTTGTCTAAGATGGGGAGTTTATGGGTCGTTTTGTTCCATTTTCTACAGCTCCTAAAGTTGAACGAGCAATTCTTGTAGGCGTTGATTGCGGTAAAAGCGATTGGTCGCTTGAAGAATCAATGGACGAGCTTGAGCGTCTGACCC
>CAUORV010000051.1:0-8341 GCA_963507085.1 uncultured Atopobium sp. | reverse complement strand
CGTCACACTTGACGATGATGAAGAGTTTGGCATTGGTGACATTGTTCCTGGCATAGATCCTGTGACTGGTCTACACGTCACTGCAACGGTTGGTACCAAAGTCATTATTGTCACAGATACACAGGTAAGTATCAGCTACAAGGTTGGCGGTACAGCCAGCAATACTTCTTCATCTGGTACCGCTGAGCGTGGCTCTTCTACAGGCTCAGGAGCAGTATCAAGCTCATACACAGCGGGCACTGGCATTTCTATTGCTGGACGCACAATCTCTGCAGAAGTATCAAGAGCAGACTTTAAGAGCCTTGAGAACAAAGTAAATGAAGCCCGCAAGGTAGCTACAGATTCAGCCAGTGAAATTGGCAGAGCAACACTACAGGTTGACTCTAAAGTGGCAGAAGTTACCGCAACAACACCTCTTAAGGCTCAGCGCACAGGAGGAACTGTTGCTCTTACTCATGAGCCTTCTAGTGTGACTGCTGGCACATACGGTTCTGAGAGCGATATAGACGCTTCTTGGGGTGACACAGTGCAATTAGGCGCAACTGTCAATGTTGACGCTTTAGGACACGTCACAGACGCCCGTACGCACACAGTAAAGCTTCCCACAAAGCCAACATACACAGCGCAAGAGGTTGGCGCAGCCCCTGCAAGCCACACACACCCATATGCTGGCGCATCTACTCCAGGCGGTGATGCTAACGCTGCTAAGAAGCTCTCACAGCCACGAACAATCAAGCTAGTTGGCTCTGTAAGTGGTACAGCTTCATTTGACGGATCTAGTGATGTGACTATTAACGTCCAGGGAGCAACTCAAGGCGGTGCAACCACACCGTCCTTCCCCGTTGGCTCAGTAATTGAAACAACTTCATTTGTTAACCCGCAATCAAACTACGGAGGTAGATGGCAACAACTACCTTCTCTTGGCTGCTTCAAATGGGAAAGGACAGCTTAATGGCAAAAACAAGTGGCTTTGCACGCTTCCAATGCGATAGGTGCAAGAAAGAAGCCTTTCTACTTGAAAGTGACTTTGCAACCTCGCAATGGAAGAGCGTAAGCAGAGTATCAGCAGACGGCGTTCAGCAGAGTTATCTTCTCTGTCCTGACTGCGCTGCAAAGTATCGCGAGCTCGCACGCAAACGCGATGAAGAGTTCGCTCAATTTATGGTAAAGGAGGGTTAAATGGCTTTCGATGGTGTTATTTCATTCCAAGGTAAGGACCACATTACAGCACCACAGATTGGCAGACTTATTGCTGGTGTAGCCGGCTCTGTGCGTGGCATCTTGCAGACACAAAACCAAATCAAGGCTGCCATGCAAACTGCCAACAGGGTTCGTATTGATACTGGTGACGTGCTTTTTGATGCGCGTATGGTGACTAATGAAGAGCCTTTTGAGCTTAATGTTGCTAATGGTCGTGCAGGTTACAAGCGCAATGACTTGGTAGTGTTGAAGTACTCTAAGCAAGTTGGCGGTGTTGAGAAGTTTACCTGTGAAGTTATCCAGGGCACTCCAACCAATCAAGGTAATCCAACAGACCCAACCTATGTAAAGGGTGACATTCTCTCAGGATCTACTACGGCTTGTATGCCCCTTTATCGTCTGCCAATCAACGGTATTACCGTTGGTGAGCCTGTATCTTTGCTGCCAACAATTAAGGTTTTAGGCGAAGAAAAAGAAGATACTTCCAAGCACTGGACTACTCTGCAAGATGACGGCGCGTGTCGCGTCCGTTATTGCGTTCGTGGTGGAATGATGTATCTCGACTGTTACCTTGCAGCTGGTCATTCAACTTATACAACCACGGCGGAAATGCCTAAGGAACTTCTGCCAGCCATTGAGGGTTATTACCCGTTAGGCACACAGGACGGCAACAACACCGCTAAGGTCTGGGTTGGTTCAGCGGACAGTAATAACGGTCATATTTACCTCTATAACTGGTCTAGCGGTTATGCGACTGGAATTATTCCAATTCTTCCTAAGAGTCTCGAGTAGGAGGTGACGGCATGAACCCACTAACATTCGAGCAGATTATTGCGACCGTCTCTTTTTTGGGCATGATGGTATCGCTTATCAATGGCGCGCGAGCGATGACCAGAGCCAGCAATGAAGATACGATGCGTCTGGTACGCATTGAAGAAGGCGTGAAGCAGCTCAAGAGTGACTTGGACGACAGTCAGAAAGCGTTTGCCGCGTATATGGCACGCACCGATGAAGTTATCTCCACGCTCAAAGAAAACATCGCACATCATGACACACGCTTGGCAGTGGTTGAGGATGTGACCCGTACACAGGCGGGGAGACTGGAGCGCCTAGAACAGGCGCATACACATTAATTCTTATCTAAGGAGATTCACATGATTAACTGGAAAGTACGTCTACACAATCCCGCTTGGTGGTTGGGAATGGCGGGCATCGTCATGAGTCCTGTCCTGGCATATTTGGGACTGGCATACTCTGACCTTACTACTTGGGGCAGCCTTGCTGATGTCTTTGTGAAGTTCATTAGCAACCCCTATCTCATCGGTACCGTTGTTGTGGCGGTGCTGGGTGCTATTGGCGTAATCGTTGACCCAACAACCAAGGGACTAAGCGATTCTGCACGTGCAATGACATATGTACAGCCTTCTGAGCGTCCTGCAAGCTATATGACAGGCAATGCTGAACCAACTAACACACAGCCAAAAGAAGAGCCAGTAAAAGAAGAGCCACAGAATAGAGCTGACAATGCTTAGGGGCATTGATGTATCAGGTTATCAGGCATTGGGTGCGAGCTACTCGCATCCTAATGTCGAGACCGCCTACAGTGGTTCTGATTTCGTGATTGCTAAGGCTACCCAAGGAACGCAGCCAATGAACCGCTACATGACGGCACAGTTGCAGCGCGCACTCGCAGATGGCAAGCTCATTGGTGTGTACCACTACGCAGAAGGTGGCTCACCTGTCGCAGAAGCTGATGCGTTTGTGGCATGTGTCTCTAGCTACATTGGCAAGGCTCTTTTGTGCCTTGACTGGGAGAATGGTGACAATACTGCATGGGGCTCAACGGTCTGGGCAAGGCAGTTTGTTGACCGCGTCTACGCCAAGACAGGCATCTATCCTGTTGTGTATACCTATCCTGCTGGACGCTCACAGGTTGCGTCTTGCGCTGATGTATCGCGTCTTTGGATAGCTGGTTACCCAGACAATCGCTTCTCGTGGGAACTTCCTGCCATGATCTACAACACGGGTGCATGGTCTGACTGGACTCTGTGGCAGTATTCCAGTGCGGGCGGTACCGTGGACTTGGACGTTGCAAAGCTTACTTATGCAGAGTGGGAGCATCTTGCCCAGGGTGAGTCTAACTTTGAGCCACACTGGGTCAAGAACTCCACTGGTTGGTGGTACGCCACAAGTCCAAGTACTTATTACTACAGTCAGTGGGCATTTATCAATGGTTTTTGGTACTACTTTGACGCTCGAGGTTACGCAGTCACAGGCTGGTATTTTGATGGCACAGACTGGTTCTATCTATGCTCTGAAGAAGGACCACAGGAGTGCGCTATGCTGACAGGCATGCAGCATATTGGCAGCTGCGACTACTACTTTGCTCATGACGGTCGTATGGCTACAGGTATCTTCGATGCTGAAGGAAAGAAGTATCTTGCTTCTGAGAATGGCAACCTGCTTTCTGCAGGCGTTCACGTTCACAATAACCATGCTTACGCAGTCAACGCTGACGGCTCTGTCCAGACTGACAGCACGGTGCAAGTTGATACTGATGAAGCTGGTCGATTGACTTCATTGCACTAAGTAACACGTCTAGGGCTGCTCGGAAGAGTGCAAGACTAGACTTGCAACCCCTCTCACTTCGGTGGGAGGGGTCTTTTTTCATGTGTAAATACTCCACTATGCAATTTGCGTGCCTTAAAACGCCTTAGAATACGCTATTTAACTGGTGAAACGTAGGCACAAACTAGCTAATATAAAGCGCAAAACAGACACGAGAATTTGTGTCCTTCGCGTGTCCTAATTTGCTAAAACACACCAATTTAGCGAACTAACGTTTTACATAATCGCAGGTAAACTATAACGTAGTAATTATATGACTATGTGGTTATGAATACCAAAGTTACACAAGCTATCCCCAGACGCTCTGACCACGATCAACTTTTGCAAGTCGAGCACTTACCTGTTTAACAGCAACAATAAACACATCAAGCGCTGCATCAAGCTCTTCCAACGTTGGGTAGCTTGGAGCAATTCTGATATTAGTATCAAAAGGATCTTTACCGGCTGGCCATGTAGCTCCTGCAGGTGTCATGGTAACGCCCAGTTCATTGGCGCGAGAAACAATTGCGCGTGCAGAGCCAACGGGACCATCAAACGAGACAAAATAGCCGCCCTTGGGATGAGACCAGGTTGCAACGCCTAGATCTCCCAGTCCCTCCTGCAATTTGCGTTCAACCAGTTCAAAACGTGGTCGAAGCAGCTCGGCATGCTTTTGCATATGGACTTCAATACCTTGAGTATCTTTGAGGAAACGCACATGTGCCAGCTGCGAGATTTTCTCGGGAGAAACTCGAGCAACCTTGAAAGCGCTCTGGATTTCTTTAATGTCTGCAGGACTTGCAGCAACCCAGGCCATGCCTGAGCTTGGGAAAGTTACCTTTGCCGTAGAGGCAAAAGCAATTACCAGGTTCTTTTGAGCGCCACATGCGGCAACCTCTGCAAGTGCATCAAAGATATTGAGAAGTTGAGGAGCCTCAGATTCTGGTACAAAAGCGTGAATTGCGTAGGCGTTATCCCAGAAGATTCTAAAATCAGGGGCAGCGGGTTTGAGGTTTGCAAACGCACGAACAACCTCATCTGAATAGGTGATACCGGTTGGGTTTGCAAAACGTGGTACACACCAAATTCCCTTAACAGAGCTGTCGTTCTCAACAAGCTCCTTGACCACGTCCATATTTGGGCCGTCATCGGTCATAGGTACGGCAACGTTTTCAAGTCCGTAATGCTGTGTAATAGCAAAATGACGGTCATAGCCTGGAGCAGGGCACAGGAACTTGAGCGTGGTACCCTGAGCCTTTGCAGCCGCCATCTGCTCTGCCCAAGAAGGCTGACCAGCAAGACCATGGGTTACGGCATGAGAAATAATGTCGTGCATAAGGTTAAGGCTTGAGGAGCCATTTACAATGACCTGATCAGCAGGTACACCTGTGAGTTCTGCGGCAAAGGCTCGCGCAGAAGGAAGGCCCCAGGGGTCTCCGTAGTTGTCCGCAAAAGCGCCGCCGTCAGTCAGGTCAGAACTGGAGTTCAGCTCATCAAGCATAGGCTTAGACAGCGCCGTCTGTGCAGGGCTTGGCTTTCCGCGAGCCATATCAAGCTTGAGGTTTTTCTCGCCAAGTGCACGAGCTTCTTGTCCAATAAGCTCAAGGGCCTGGTTAAGCTCAGCATCGCTCATCTTCTGATAAGCGTTTTGCTCAGAGGTTGATTTTGGCTGGAACAGCTCGCGAGAAACTAGCTCAAACATGACACTCCCCTTTTCGGTCTCTGCGTGATACAAAGTATAGGTGATTTAAAAATCAACGCGACAAGGAGAATCATGGCAAATTCTGCACAGCCTGGCATGCGCTCGGAGGCATACGGCGAACTCCAGCACCTTGTTGACAACCTTTATAAGCGTAAACCTTCGGGCACAGTTACTAAGGTTGACGTGCTGATTCAAGCTGAAGTAGACGATCTTGAAGAAGATTTGCAAGAAGTTATTGAGTTGATTCCCTCTGGCACATATGTCCGTGCTCGCCTCTGCGATCAGATTAACTCAATTGTTACGGCGCACGGTTGGGGCTTTACCTACGGCACGGTCGAGTAGTCTTAATCTTCCTTTATATTGTTCTGCCTTTGGTGCTTATAGAACTCTGCGAGGTGTACAAAAAGTAGACCCAAGATTGCAGAAGCAAACGAAGCAGCGAGAACAGCTACTTTAGCTGCAAGAATCTCCTCTGCATCGGGGAATGCAAGATTAGAGATAAGAATTGACATGGTAAAGCCAAGGCCGCCCATAAGACCTACGGCAGTAATCTGAATCCAATCAACTTTTGCAGGAAGCTTGCAAATCTTACATTTGACCAGCAACAACGTTACAAAAATAATTCCTAGTGGCTTACCAAGAACGGCACCAAAGAAAACGCCATGTGCAATAGAGCTGCTCAATAGAGCAACGAAATCTGCTCCCACCAACGTAATCTGCGCGTTTACAAACGCAAAAATAGGCAGAACAACAAAGTTTACAAAGACGGAAATATAGTGCTCAACACGCTGAAGCGGTGGAGTTACGTGGTGCATGACCTGCTCAATAGAGTTAGCACCATGTGTAAAGTCATGCTGACCTAAAACGTGATGTTCATCGTCATAGTGATCGTCAAGTTCACGAGCACGTCTTGAAAGCCAGCTTCCCAGCTTGCTCAGGCGAACATCAGAGTGAGATGGCAAGAAGAAGGCAAGAAGAACGCCTGCAAGGGTTGCATGAATTCCCGAGTGGTACATGCAGACCCAGAGGACCAAACCAACAAGCAAATAAGGACCAGAAGAATAAATCTTTAAACGATTCATTCCCCACAAAATAACAAGAACACCAAGAGAAGCTGCTAACCAGGCAATATCTGGCGTGTGACCATAGAAAAGCGCAATGACCACAATAGCCAGGATATCATCAGCAATTGCAAGTGTTTGGAAAAACACCTTAGTTTGCGGACTAATTCTGTTGCCCAACAGCGACATGACACCCAGCGCAAACGCAATATCGGTTGCAATTGGCGTTGCCCATCCATGAGGGGCAGTGCTTGCGTTAAGCGCCAGATAAATAAGGGCAGGAACTGCAACGCCACCAACAGCCGCAAGCATAGGAAGCATTGCCTGTCTTGGCTTTCTAAGCTGGCCAACAGTTACTTCATACTTAAGCTCAATACCTACCAGCAAGAAGAAGATTGCCATAAGGAAGTCATTCACAAAGGTTTCTAGAGCCATATGTGCATGAATCATTCCAAGCGAGAAACTCATTTGGACTTCAAGAATTTCTCGAACCACCTCATGAGCAGGTGAGTTGGCAACTACAAGCGCAATAAGAGCCGCAAGTACCATGACTGCTGCCGCAATAGTGCTGTTAGAGGTGATTTTCTTTAGAGAAGAGCGCTGACTAATTCTTCTTACAACTGCGGGCTCTCTATAAATACTAGACATTATCTGCCGTTCTCTCTTTATCTAAATGGTATTGACCGTTAGCTATGCAAGTTTTTCTCGATGTATATGCCTAGTGTACCGTCTACCTACCGTTGAGGGCAACTTGTCATATCTCAAGAAAACGGGGTATATCTCTATGTAAAATGTGGGTAATAGAAAGTCAACGTTTAGCTACTTGTAGCACGTATATATTTGGAGCGGATAATGGACACTAAGCGAATTGCCATCATCACAGACTCAGGAACTAATGTCCCACCTGATTTTGTTGCTGAGCACAATATTCGTATCACCCCACTTCGCATTAACTATTCTGACGGCTCTTCCTATGAGTCTGGTATTACCATCACGCCAGCTGAGCTTGTTGCTCGCTTTGAAGAAGAGGTTCCAAAGACTTCGCTTCCTTCTCCTGAGGGCATTAAGGCTGCCTTTGATGATGCAAAAGCAGCAGGGTACGAGGGTGCTGTCTATATTGCAATTTCCTCCGGACTTTCCGCTACCTGCGATACTGCTCGCATGATTGCAGAGTCCATTACAGACTTCCCTATTTATGTTGTTGATACCAAAAACATTGGTATTGCTTCTGGCCTTATTGTTATTGAGGCTCAACGTCTTATTGAGCAGGGTCTTTCTCTTGAGGAGATTGGTGCCAAACTTGATCAGGCTTCTCTGAACACACGCGTATACTTCTCTGTCCCAAGTCTTGAGTATCTACGTAAGGGTGGCCGCATTTCTGAGGCAATTTATCGCATTGGTTCCATGTTGAACATCAAACCTGTTCTTACCTGCGATGAGAACGGCAAATACACCATTGCCAAGAAGACTCGCGGTTGGCAGAAATCTCTTGCGGGACAGATTGCGCTTGGATCAGCTTTTGCTCAGCAATTTGACCGCGTCCATGTGGGAATTTGCTGCTCCGCGCCTAATATCATTTACTCCGAAATGGAAGCCATGATTAAAGAGGCAATACCTAATGTCACCGACTTTAGGTATGTCGAGGCTGGCTCGGACCTTCTTGTCCACACCGGACCAGGCCTTGTTGGTTATGCCGTATTCGGTTACTAACAGTTAATCGCCTCATGCAACTAAGAACAGCCGCCCACTCAGGCGGCTGTTTTCTTGTAGA
>CAUORV010000050.1:0-8403 GCA_963507085.1 uncultured Atopobium sp. | reverse complement strand
GTCAATTATTTGATTTTGTAATCGTGACTATGCATTCATTTAGTGCTAGTATCGCCGTTCGTCGCAAATATGCACGCCGAGTGGTAGATAATATACTCCAAGTGGCATATTCTTGGCATCTTACGTTGCGTTTCAAGTATGCTGAGCAGTGACGGGCAATCTGAAATGGTTGCAGATTGTATGGGGAGGTTGAGACAGAGTGGATGTTCTTGCGCAGTTGCCAGCAGAGATGGCCGAGCTGCTCGAAAGTTTTTTGCCACACGCATTGGTTGGTAACACCACCTTTGGTTTCACTAACTACATTTTCTATTTCTTGATCGCTGCTGTGATTTTCCTGATTGTCTGCTTTAAGTTTAAGAAGAAGCAGGCAGAGAGCATCGTCCCTCAGGGACGCTTCGTTAATGGCGTTGAGTACCTGATTGAGTACATTAGAGATGACGTCTGCAAGGCTTCTCTTGGAGAAACTTGGCGCACTCACTTCCCATTCTTGATCACTATGTTTATGTTCATCCTGATCAACAACATCATTGGTCTTATTCCTGGTGCACACCCAGGCACCGGTACTATTGGTGTTACTGCCGCTCTTGGCCTTTGCTCCCTTGGATACTTTATGTATGTAGGTGCAAAGAAGATGGGTGTTATTGGCTACATCCTAAGCCTTGCACCAAAGGGCGTTAACCCTGTTATTGCAGCAGTTATCTGGGTTATTGAGGTCTTCTCAACATTCCTTCGTCTGGTTACTCTGGCCGTCCGTCTGTTCTGCAACATGTATGCAGGTCACATCGTTATGGGTACATTTGCAATTCTTGCATCTATGTACTTTATGCCAGCTATTGAGAACTTCTCCGCATCAACAGCTGCTCAGGCAGGCTTTTCGATCTTCTGGGTTCTGCTGTTGATTATCATTTATTTGGTAGAAACTATTGTTGCCTTCATTCAGGCATACGTTTTTACCCTACTCTCTACTGTCTACATCCAGCTGGTAGAGTCTGAACACTAAGCAAAACGCTTAGTTGGTGGCATTGCCACACTGTGGTGCCAAACGGCACAAAAGATGAAGTCATCTGAGCCCACGCTCAGTTGATGATAGGTATGTATATTGGTCGCCTTGAGAGGGGCGAGCGAAAAAGGAGGAATCGTGGGTATTTTCGGATATGCTCTTTGCGTTATGGGAGCAGCAATTTGTATTAGCGTCGTAGCAACGAGTGCCGCTAACAACATGGCTCGTCAGCCAGAGGTTCAGGGTCGTCTCTTCACAGTCTTTATTCTTGGCTGCGCATTCATCGAGGCACTTACCCTGATTGGCTTCGTTGTTACCTTGATGGTTAAGTAAATTACTGTTTGTAACAGCGAAAACGCTACGTTGGAGGAATGCATGAATACGATTTGTAAGGGAGTTAAAAAAGCCAGCACAGTAGGCGCAACTGCTGCTCTACTTGTGGCAATGGCTCCCTCAGTCGCACTTGCTGAAGAGGGTGCAAGTGGTGCCGATATTCTTCTTCCAAAGCCCGCTGAGTTTGTTCCTGCTCTGATTGCGTTTCTGATCATCTTTGCTGTTGTAGCAAAGTTTGTATGGCCTTCCGTTCTACGTATGCTTGACAAGCGTCAAGAGAAGATCCAAGGCGATCTGGACGCTGCAGCAAAGGCTCGCGAGGAAGCCAACAAGGATCGTGAAATCGCAGCAGCTGGTATCGACGCAGCTAAGCAGCAAGCAGACGAGATTGTTTCTGCTGCTAAGCGTGAGGGCGAAGAAGAGCGTGCTCGTATTATCGAGCAGGCAAAGGCAGAAGCTGTCGAGATTATTACTAAGGGTAAGGGCGTTGTAGAGTCTGAGCGTCGTCACGCCATGGCTGAGCTTTCTGATTCCGTTGTTGATCTTGCCGTCGATATTGCCGGAAAGATTATTGGCAACGAGCTTTCAGTAGAGCAGCAGCGTGCTCTTGCCGAAAAGTACCTTGCGGAAGTAGGTACTCCAGATGAGCACTAATAAAGACGATCAAGACAGAAAAGTAGAGGGCTATACCAGGGCACTCCTGGAGGCTGGCCGCGCAGAGGGTCGTGCAACTGCAGACCTTGTACAGGTGCAGCACGCAAAGAAGTTCTCTCCAGAAGTTCTTGAGACTCTTGGTGCTATGCAGGCGAGTGAGGATGTCAACCTTATCAATGATGTTGCCGCTACGTTCCAGGAGCTTCTTGAAGAAGAAGACAAGACACTTACAGTAACGGTAACTACTACAATGCCTCTTGATGATGAGTTACGTGCAAAGGTCACCGAGAAGCTCGAGAAGAACTTCAATACTCAGGTGTATCTTATTGAGCGTGTTAATCCCAAGATTTTGGGCGGCATTGTAGTTGAGGCACGTGATCATCGTTATGATGCATCGGTAAAGACACAGCTCACTCACATTAAGAGTAGGCTCTCTTCAGATCACGTTGAAAGTGAATTGTAATGACTGATAAGACCACTATACAGGAAGGAACGCTGAGCTCAGATGCCGTCATGGCACAGCTTAGAGAGCGCCTTTCTAAGGTCAATTCAACTGTATCCCAGCAAGAGGTATCTGCTGTTATTGAGGTAGCAGACGGTATTGCTCGTGTTGCTGGTCTACGCAGCGCTATGGCAGGCGAGTTGCTGGAGTTCACTAGCTCCGTTACGGGCCACAGCGTATTCGGTCTTGCTCAGAACCTTGATGAAACTTCAGTCGGCGCTGTTTTGTTCGGCGAAGTTTCTGAGATTAAGGAAGGCGACGAGTGCCGTACAACCGGCCGCGTCATGGATATTCCAGCTGGTTTTGACATGCTTGGTCGTGTTGTTAACCCACTGGGCCAGCCTATTGATGGACTTGGCGCTATCCACGCTACACATCGTCGCCCTATTGAGTTCAAGGCTCCTGGCATCATGCAGCGTCAGCCTGTTTGCGAGCCAGTTCAGACTGGACTTCTGGCAATTGACGCTATGGTTCCTGTCGGCCGTGGTCAGCGTGAGTTGATCATTGGTGACCGTAAGACCGGTAAGACCGCTATCGCAATTGACGCAATCGTAAACCAGAAGAACACCGATATGGTTTGTATCTATGTCGCCATCGGTCAGAAGGCGTCTACAGTTGCAAACATCCGCGAGTCTCTTTCCCGCCATGGTGTTCTTGACAAGACCGTCATTGTTGCAGCTACCGCAGCCGATTCTGCTCCAATGCAGTACATTGCCCCTATGGCAGGCGCTGCTATTGGTGAGTTCTTTATGTATAACGATAAGGACGGCAAGCCTGCTGACAAAGACCATCCAGGCGGACACGTTCTTGTTGTTTACGATGACCTCTCTAAGCAGGCAGTTGCATACCGTCAGATGTCACTGACGCTTCATCGTCCACCAGGACGTGAGGCATATCCTGGTGATATTTTCTACCTGCACTCACGCTTGCTGGAGCGTGCATGTAAGCTCTCCGATGAAAACGGAGCAGGTTCTCTTACCGCACTTCCAATTATTGAGACGCAGGAAGGCGACGTTTCTGCATACATTCCTACAAACGTCATTTCCATCACAGACGGCCAGATTTATCTGCAGTCTAATCTCTTCTTCCAGGGCCAGCGCCCAGCAGTCGACGTAGGTATTTCTGTATCCCGCGTTGGTGGCGACGCTCAGGTCAAGGCAATGAAGCAGGTTGCAGGTACACTTCGTCTGGACCTTGCAAGTTATCGTGAGAAGCAGGCATTCTCGCAGTTCGGATCCGACTTGGATGCAACTACGCAGTACCAGCTCAACCACGGTGCTCATATGATGGAGCTTCTCAAGCAGCCACGTTATTCAGCTCTGGACGTAGTAGACCAGATTTGCGCAATTTACGCTGCAAAAGAGAACTTCATTGATGACGTTGATCTTGAGAACGTTGCTCTCTTCCGTGATGGCCTTGCTCAGTACATGAGTGAGTATCACCCACAGCTCCGCAACTCTCTGCGCAACGGAAAGATTTCTGATGAGCAGGCAGAGCGCTTGAGTGATCACATTAAGCACTTCAAGGCTAAGTTCTTGGAAGAGCATCCAAACAAGGTTGTGGATGAGGCAGAAGCTAATTCAGACACACCAGGCTCTTTTGACGCAGTAACCCAGGGTTCATTGCAGGAGTAATTATCAATGGCGAACCTTCACGAAATATCGAGGCGTATGAGCTCCATCAGGAGCACCATGCAGATTACGCGCACGATGTCGATGATTTCGACAGCGCGTGTCCGCAAGGCACTTGATAGGGCCGAGGCTGCTTCGCCATATAAGGAAGCTATTACCCTTATGCTTGCAAATGTAGCAGGCGCTGGCTTTAATCCTAAGAAACAGCCTCTTCTTGCTACACATAAAGTCGAGAAGAACGTGCTGTTCTTAGTCATCGCATCTGACCGCGGACTTGCAGGCGGATTTAACATCCTGCCTCAACGCGAGGTTGAGCATGAGATGGCACGTCTTAAGGCTAAGGGTGTGTCGTCCGAGATAATTACTTGCGGACGCAAGCCAACTGAGTACTTTACGTATAGAAATATCAAGCCCACCATGTCTTATGTAGGCATTTCCTCTGAGCCTACAGCAGACCAGGCTGATCGTATTGCCTCCTATATCATGGATGGCTATATCAAGGGTAAGATTGATCGTGTCGTAATCAAGTACTGGCATGCAAAGAACCGTGTTGACCAAGAGCAGGTTACAGAGCAACTTCTTCCTATTTCGCGCGATAAACTCACGATTCCTAATAAACCACGTACCGAAGAAGCCCTCTCACAGGTGAAGACGTATAACAAGAGTGAATATCAATTCTCGCCATCTGCTTCTCAGGTACTTGATTCGTTGATGCCCGCTTATATCAAGACGGTCATCTTCCACGCACTTCTTGATTCTGCTGCAGCCGAGCATGGTGCACGCCGTCGTGCAATGCAGTCTGCAACTGATAATGCTGAGAACGTCTTAGGCGCTCTTAGCCGTACGTACAATCGCGAACGCCAGGGCGCAATTACCACTGAGCTCAATGAGATTATCGGTGGTGCTGCAGCATTGGAGGATATGTAATGTCAGATATGCAAGTAGAGACTTCTTCCTTTGAGGAAGCTATTCTCAACAAGCGCAATCAGCACGTTGACGATGGCGTAATCGTTCGCGTAGTTGGACCAGTTGTCGACGTTAAGTTCGACGGACCTGTTCCAAGCATCTATACCGCACTGACGGTAGAGGATGACACGCCTGTTGGTCACGTCAGCACCGTTCTTGAGGTTGAGTCTCAGCTTCCCGGTGGTGTTGTTCGTACCGTCGCTATGTCGTCAACCGATGGTCTTCAGCGTAACCTTCGCGTTAAGGACACCGGCAAGCCAATGATGATGCCAGTAGGCAAATCTACGCTGGGCCGCGTCTGGAACGTTATGGGTCAGCCAGTTGATGGTGGAGAAATTCCTGAAGACGTTGAGTATTATCCAATTCACCACCCAGCACCTCTCTTTGAAGAGCTCACTACTGAGACAGAGATTTTTGAGACAGGCATCAAGGCAATCGATCTTCTCGAGCCTTATGTTCGAGGCGGAAAGACTGGCCTCTTTGGTGGCGCTGGCGTTGGTAAGACCGTTCTGATTCAGGAGCTTATTAACAACCTGGCTCAGCAGCACGGTGGTACCTCCGTATTCACCGGCGTTGGAGAGCGTACTCGTGAGGGTACCGACCTCTTCCTCGAGATGACTGAGTCTGGCGTTATTAACAAGACCTGCCTCGTCTATGGTCAGATGAATGAGCCACCAGGAGCTCGTATGCGTGTTGCTCTTGCAGGTCTTACTACTGCAGAGTACTTCCGTGATCAGGGCCAGGATGTTCTGTTGTTCATCGACAACATCTTCCGCTTCTCTCAGGCAGGTTCTGAGGTTTCCGCACTTCTCGGCCGTATGCCTTCCGCAGTTGGTTACCAGCCAACCCTGGCTACAGAGATGGGCGAGCTTCAGGAGCGTATTACTTCCACCAAGGAAGGCTCTATTACTTCCGTACAGGCAGTTTACGTCCCTGCAGACGACCTTACTGACCCTGCTCCTGCTACAACCTTTACGCACTTGGATGCAACTACCGTTCTTTCTCGTGCTATTACCGAGCTTGGTATTTACCCAGCAGTTGATCCTCTGGCCAGCTCCAGTTCTGCTCTTGATCCATCCATTGTTGGTTCAGAGCACTACCGTGTTGCTATGGCAGTTCAGGAGACCCTGCAGGAGTACTCCGACCTTCAGGACATCATTGCAATTCTGGGTATGGACGAGCTTTCTGAGGAGCAGCAGCGCACCGTTGCTCGCGCCCGTAAGATTCAGCAGTTCCTCTCTCAGTCATTCCACGTTGCCGAGAAGTTCACTGGTAACCCTGGTGTGTACTGCACCGTTGAGGAGACTGTCCGCTCGTTTGCAGAGATTATTGACGGTAAGTGCGATGACCTTCCTGAGCAGGCATTCCGTTTTGCAGGCACCATCGAAGATGTTCGCGAGCGCGCTGCAAAGATGTCCGCTTCGGATAGCTCACAGAACTAGGATTTCTCATGGCTGAGTTGACTTGTCAGTTTGTCAGACCAGATAAGCTCCTTTACGAAGGAACTGTTGAAAGTCTGATTCTTGCTTCAGCAGATGGAGAGTATGGTGTGTGGCCAGGCCACGCACCAGAAATCATTGCGCTTGGCGATGGTGTTGTAAGACTGCACATGCCTCATCCAGAGAATGAAGAAGAATCTATGACCAAGATAGTGATTTCTGGTGGATACGCAGAAATCGATCCAACAGGAGTCATTATCTTGGCAGATCATGCTCGTCGCGTTGATGACATTGATGCAGATGTTGTGCGCGAGACAAGAGATGACGTTATTGACCAGATGCTTTCTCTTCCAGAAGACGATAATCGTCGTGCCTACTACGAAAAAAAGATAGACTGGTGTAATCTACTTCTGAAGCAAGTGGTTGAGGAGTAAAATTCTCTCACTGTCGTTTTCGGAGGTTTATGGACGTCATAAAAGTAGTAGGTGGCCATTCTGTCACAGGAGAGGTCACTGTAGAGGGTGCAAAAAACTCTGCCCTCAAATTGATGGCTGCGACCATCATGGCCCCTGGCGTTACTACGCTCACTAACGTTCCTAATATTGCAGACGTTCACGTCATGGGTAAGGTGCTCAAGACGTTAGGCGCTCGCATTGAAGTCGTTGGTCTTCACGAGCTTAAAATTGATACCACAGATATTACAAGCTGGGAGACTCCTTACAGCCTTGTTGCGCAGATGCGTGCTTCAACTGCTGTTTTGGGTCCCCTTATTTCGCGTTTTGGCAAGGCTGTTGTGGCAATGCCCGGCGGTTGTAATATCGGTGCTCGCAAAATTGACATGCACATCCTGGGCCTAGAGGCTCTGGGTGTTGAATTTAAGGTTGAGCACGGCAATATTCACGCAAGTGCTCCTCATGGCATAACGGGAGAAACCGTTTCCCTTGCCTTTGCTTCCGTTGGCGCAACAGAGAACCTGATGATGGCATCAGTCTTTGCTAAGGGTGTAACGGTCATTGATAACGCTGCTCGTGAGCCAGAAATTGTTGACCTCGCTAACATGCTTAACAAAATGGGTGCCAACATTCAGGGCGCTGGATCTCCTGTTATCGAGATTCACGGCGTGACTGAGCTGCACCCTGTTGAGCATGAAGTTGTCGGCGACCGCATTGAGGCCGGTACCTTCCTGGCCATTGGCGCACTTACCGGGGAGCCTATTACCGTTCACGGCTTTGAGCCAAATCACCTTGGTCTGGTACTTAAGAAGTACGAGCAGATGGGCATTACCATCGAGACTGGAGATAGGTGGGCAAGGGCTTCTCGCCAGCAAGATCTTAAGGCTATCGATATCCAGACGCTGCCATTCCCAGGCTTTCCAACAGACATGCAGGCGCAGACTATGACGCTGCTTGCTTTGGCTAAGGGTACCTGCATCATCACAGAAAACGTCTTTGAGAACCGCTTTATGTTGGCCTCCGAGCTTTCCCGCATGGGAGCTGACATCACCATCGAGGGTCACCACGCTATTGTCCGCGGCGTCTCCGAGCTTGAAGGCGCGCAGGTCAAGTCCCCAGATCTTCGAGGCGGAGCTGCGCTTGTTATGGCTGGTCTTGTGGCCGAGGGAGAAACAATCGTTTCTGCAATCCATCACATTGACCGCGGTTACGAGGGATTTGTCGAGAAACTCGTCGCGTTGGGAGCAGATGCTCAGCGCACTACCATTCCAGACGACGACTTTATCGAAGGATAGTTTGTGTCAACTAAACCAAAGCATGCCAAACTGCTAGAAAACGGAGCCTCACAGGGTACTTCGGCCGATGCTGCACAAAATACTGCTGCGGGTGGTAGCGCACAGGGCACTGCACCTAACGCCGTCGCTCA
>CAUORV010000049.1:0-8436 GCA_963507085.1 uncultured Atopobium sp. | reverse complement strand
GAGGCATGGGCCACCTTGCTTACCACCACAAAAACAGGAGATCCTATAAATCCCCAGCTTGCCAGACAGGCAATAAGTGCTTTTAGTCCAGACACGGTGCTCATGGTAAATGACGCAGCAGTTACATCAGTGCGTGAGGCATACGCCGACGAACTTGCTCAGCTTATAACTGACGCCGAGAAGAACTTCTCGCCCCGTGTTCTTGTGCATGTGTGTGGAATGCGCATGGTAAATCTTGATAACTTTGCCGGAGCGCTCGAGGACCCTCGTCAGAAGCAGTTACGCTGGGCGGCTATTAAACAAGTCCCACCTTTGGGAGAACCTTATTAGTAACGATTTGTCGTATTTTTTACGAAAAACGACATTGTGGCGTTTCATGAGCGTTGCGAAGATTATCCTTGAAATAGTCAAAAGAAGGAGACTGCTATGGCATCACCTACAGCACCACATATTTTGCCTATTGACGCAACACAGACTGAGGCTTGGCGCGCCCTTGCAGAGCATTACGCCAGCTTAAAAGATACAAAAGCCACGCTGAAGAACTGGTTTGCAGAAGACCCTCAGCGTGTCCAGAACCTTACATTTGAGCTTGATCAGTTCTTGATTGATCTTTCCAAAAACCTTGCCACGCAAGAGACACTTGACCTTCTGTGTGACCTTGCAGAAGAGGTCAAACTTGAAGAGCGTAGAGACGCTATGTATGCCGGCGAGCATATTAATACTACTGAGAATCGAGCGGTTCTTCACACAGCGCTTCGCCGTCCCGCAACTGAGGCCGGCACACTTATTGTTGATGGACAAGACGTTGTTTCTGACGTTCACCAGACGCTGAACAAGATGTATGCCTTCTGCGATCGAGTTCGCTCGGGAGAGTGGAAGGGCGTTTCTGGTAAGCCTATCAAGACGGTTGTAAGCATTGGCATTGGCGGCTCAGACCTTGGTCCTGTTATGGTTTACGAGGCTTTGAAGCCTTTTGCAGACGCAGGTATTACTGCTCGCTTTGTCTCCAATATTGATCCGGTTGACCTTGGCGAGAAAACCGAGGATCTTGATCCAGAAACAACACTCTTTGTTATTGTTTCCAAGACCTTTACTACGCTTGAGACTCTTACTAATGCTCGTTGTGCTCGCACATGGCTTTTGGAAAAGCTGGCTGAACAGGGCGTTATTGATGGTTCAGACGCTCAGAACGCAGAAGCTATTCGCAAGCATTTTGTTGCTGTCTCCACTGCACTTGATCTGGTAGAAGACTTTGGCATTGACCCACAGAACGCCTTTGGTTTCTGGAATTGGGTTGGCGGCCGTTATTCGGTTGATTCTGCAGTTGGTCTGGTGCTGGCAATTGTTTTTGGTCCACAGCGTTTTGCAGAATTCCTCAGTGGCTTTAATGCAGTTGATGAATACTTCAAGACAACCCCTCTGAGGCAAAATGTTGTTGCTCTTATGGGTCTCTTAAATGTTTGGTACGTTAATTTCTTTGGCGCAGCATCTCACGCAGTACTTCCATACAGTCAGTACCTGCATAGATTCCCTGCGTATCTCCAGCAGCTTACGATGGAGTCCAACGGCAAGTCAACACGCTGGGATGGTACGGCGGTTACCTCTAACACAGGCGAGATTTTCTGGGGAGAGGCTGGTACCAACGGCCAGCATGCCTTCTACCAGCTTATTCACCAGGGAACTCAGATTATTCCTGCTGATTTTATTGCGTTTGTAAATACTGCTTTTGCTACAAAAGATGCAGATCTTGATGTCCACGAGCTCTTCCTCTCCAACTTCTTTGCGCAGACTAAGGCGCTTGCTTTTGGCAAGACCGCTGATGAAGTCCGTGCTGAGGGAACGCCAGAGTGGATGGTTTCTGCACGCGTCTTTGAAGGAAATAGGCCAACTACCTCTATCTTTGGTAAAGAGCTTAATCCTCGTGCTATTGGTACGCTTATTGCACTCTACGAGCATATTACCTTTGTTGAAGGTGTTGTGTGGGGCATTGATTCCTTTGATCAGTGGGGCGTTGAGCTTGGCAAACAGCTTGCTAAACAGATTTTCCCTGCAATTCATAACGACGAAGAGTTGGCAAAACAGGACGCTTCCACTCAGTCCCTTGTTGATTTCTACCGCAGAAACAGAACATAACACGTTACGTAAAAGAGAATAATTTTTTGAATTTAGTTTAAGAAGGCCATCTTTCATGGCCTTCTTTTTGTATTTCTAGAACTTAGTTTTGCGGAGTGTTGAGCGGATATTTCTTTATCTAATATTTGTAATACTGCTATGTATATGTTTATATATGCTAAAGATTTATACATATTTATTTAAGCTGGCAGAACACTTGTTCATCTAAATAATCAGTAAATAATTGAATTATTTGAATAAAATTTAAAAAATAATACATCGAAACTATTAAAATTTTTAGAATACCAGCAGTCTCCGTACGACTTTGTGTTATAACGGCTACTCATGTGACGCCTAGTCTGGATTGTAGTTTTTAAAGGATAAATGATTTACATAACAGGCTAAAAATTTTGTATTGGCGTAGTACAGATATAGAGGTGTTGTCAGGAATGGAGCGGTAATGAAGTACCTTTTGCTCGTAAGTCATGGAACGTTTGCACCAGGTCTGCATAGCGTAATGGACATGCTGATGGGACCCAGAGAAAACATCTTGAGCTACAGCATGGAAGATGGCGTGGGAGCAGTTGAATATAGAGAGAATTTGTCAAAAATTCTTGAGCCACTTACTGTTGACGACGAGGTTGTCGTTCTTGGTGACATTATCGGTGGTTCTCCACTTACTAATGCGCTTGATCTTCTCGCCAAAAAAGGCCTGCTTTCTCATACCGTGGCTTTTAGTGGCGCCAATCTTCCCATGGCAATCGGTGCTTTGATGGCAATCGACGATGGTCTAAGTGGTGAAGCTCTTGTGTCATCAGTCCTGAACGAAGGCAAAAATGGCGTTAATCAGATTGTCCTAGCTCTTGAAGACGATGACGAGGAAGACCTTTAGTAATTACTGCAAGTACGCGTAGCTGCTTGCGTAAGAAATATGTTAGGAGAAAACATGATTTCATTTGTTCGTGTTGATGACCGCATGATTCATGGTCAGACAGTCACTCGTTGGGCCCTTGAGGTTCCTTGTGACGGAATCATTGCAGTTAATGATGCGGCTGCATCAAATCCTGTCCTTAAGTCTGCTTACAAGTCAGCAGCACCTGACAAGAAAGTATTTGTTTGGACATTTGATCACTTCAAAGAGAGCGCTCAGAAGGTTCTAGACAGCGATTCTCGTTATTTTCTTATTACTAAAAACCCAGTTGACATGAAGAAAATTCTTGTTGACTTTGGTTTTAAGCCAGGAATTAACACTGTCATTATCGGTCCTGGTAATGACCGTCCTGGTGCGGTAAAGCTGGGCAACAACCAGTCCTTTACTCAAGAAGAGGGACAGGCATTTGAGGATATAACCAAAGCTGGTTATACCGTTCAATTTGCTCTTCTTAAAGAAAAGGCAATTGGTGAGTGGCCTAAATTCCGCGAGAAGTTTGACGTAAAGTAGTATTCGGAAGGCGATTTTTATGGCAATTAATGCGTTTCAAGCTGCCCTTTTGGGTTTGTTTGCATGCCTTGCGTCACTACCTGGCATGGCTGGTACTACCGTAGGTAACTATACCCTCGGTCGTCCACTTGTTGCAGGTCTTGTCGTTGGTGTCATTCTTGGCGACGTCCAGACTGGCATTATTGTTGGTGCAGCAATCCAGTTGGTCTACATTGCACTCGTAACACCTGGTGGAACTGTTTCCGCTGACGTTCGTGCTGTTTCCTACATTGGTATTCCTCTAGCAATTCTTGCAATCAAGGCTTATGGTCTTGATCCAAGCTCTGTTGAGGCTGCATCTCAGGCAGCTGCTATTGGTGCAGCTGTTGGTACTCTTGGTACTGTTCTGTTCTACGGCACTGCTACCATGAACCTTGTATGGCAGGGTATTGGTTGGCGCGCAATGGAGAGCAAAGAGTGGGGTCGTATTAAGAAGACCATTCCAATGGTTGACTTTGTATTCCCTTGGGTTTCTCACATTATTTTCTCGTTCATTCCAACATTCTTCATTTGCATGGCTGGCGAGAGCATGGTTGGCATCATGAAGGAATACCTCCCTATGAACGGTATCCCAATGATGACCCTCTTCACCGTTGGTACCCTTCTTCCTACCGTTGGTGTTGCAATTTTGTGCAAGCAGGTTATTACTAAGCCTCTTGATTGGGTAACTTTTGCCTTTGGCTTTATCCTTGCTGGCGCACTTGGCCTGAACCTCATTGTCTCTGCAGTCGTAGCAGTCTTCTTTGCTGTTCTTAACTATCAGCTTCAGCAGGCAAAGAATGTTCGTTTGGCTGCTGCAGCATCAGGCAATGTAAGCGCAGACGATGAAGAAGAGGAGGATATTTAATCATGGCTGAAAAGAAAACCATTTCTCAGAAAGCACGCAATAAGTCTTTCTTGAGCTGGATTTACGGCAATCTTACCTGCTTCTCTCAGGAGCACATGCAGACATTTGGTTACCTTGCATCCATGCTTCCAATCGTTGACGAGCTTTACGATACTGATGACCAAAAGGTTGAGGCACTTTCTACCTATACAACCTTCTTTAATACCGAGCCACAGATTGGTTCTATGGTTGTTGGCTTGACCGCTTCTCTTGAAGAGGCTCGCGCAAACGGCGAGGCAATCGACGACGAGACCATCAATGGTCTTCGCGCTGGTCTTATGGGCCCTCTTGCTGGTCTTGGTGACTCCATTATCGTTGGTACCTTTATTCCAATTCTTCTTGGAATTGCACTTGGCCTTTCTAAGGGCGGCTCCGTTCTTGGCCCACTGTTCTATGTGGTGGTCTGGAACCTCATTATGTACTTCGGCATGAAGTTTGCTTACGACCAGGGCTATAGCCTGGGTTCTTCTGCTGTTGAGGCACTTGTTGGTCCTGAGTCCGAGGCTCTCCGTAGCTCCATTGTTATGATTGGTACTATGGTCATTGGCTCTGTTGCTGCTACATGGATTAACGTCACCACTTCTCTGAATATTGCTGGTGTTGACATTCAGACAACACTTAATGGCATCTTCCCTAAGGTATTGAACCTTCTGTTTGTATACCTTTGCTGGTGGTTGATGACTAAGAAGAAGCTCAGCCCAACGGTTGTTATGCTTATTCTTGTTGTTGTAGCACTTGTTGGCGTTGTTATTGGCGTCTTCAACCCAGGTCTGTCTTACTAATTTTTTGCGCAAAATCCTGTCTGGCGCAGAAAAGACAAACGTAATAAAGTGGCATCGTCATACGGCGATGCCACTTTTGATTGAGAGTTTTTATGAGCAAGAAAAACTATGTAGGAGCAGCTTCTCATTCACACGAGGATAACCCTTTGGTTGTCGAGGCTCGTATGCAGACAAAAGCTCTTGGAACACTAAGCGTTTATAGAAGAGCCGCTTATTCTGGCATCGCAATTGGAGCATGGCTTATATATCTCAGCGTGTACGGGAGTCTCTCTACAAGTTCTATGGCAACGGCTGTGCTCGTGGGCGGCATAGTTCTTCTCGTCATATCTGTTCCTATAGCTGGAATTTTGCATGTAGGTATCTCAAGAGGAAAAAAGAACGTCGAGAAGATCATCAAAGCAATTGAAAAAAATTCGTCAAAAAATGCATAGAAGCGATACGATCTGTGCAAAGATTTCTCTAATAGGGTAGAGTATCTACAGCGCATTGAGCGGGTGCGGATGACGTGACACCTCGAACCTGGTCAGGGTCGGGAGACAGCAGCCATAAGGGGTCACTCGCGGGCATCCGTTCCCACTCAATGCGCTTTTCTTAGGCGTATAGTGTGTTTGCCGCGACATTTGTCACGACGATTGGACTTCGATGGGTTTTGTAAACTACATCATTGAGCTGCTTAGAGATCCTCGTGCATTTATTGCTTCAATGATTGCCACTGGCCCTCTTGCTGCGTACGGTTTTGTTTTTCTGATTGTTTTTATTGAGACCGGCGTAGTCTTTTTCCCATTTTTACCAGGTGATTCTCTGCTTTTTGCAGCAGGATTTTTTGCCCATAACGGTGGCTTTAATATTGTTTTGCTGCTTGTTATTACGTGGGCTGCCGCAATTCTTGGCGACCAGATGAACTTTATGATTGGCCACTTTTTTGGTCAAAAAATTATTGCTTCTGGAAAAGTCAAAGCACTTACTCCAGAGCATCTTGAGAAGACCCAGAAGTTTCTGGACAAGCATGGTCATCTGGCAATTTTCTTAGGGCGCTTCTTCCCCTTTATCCGCACGTTTGTGCCTTTTATTGCGGGTATGGGCGGTATGCACTGGCGCAACTTTGGCATCTATAACATTCTGGGCGGTCTTACCTGGTCCACGATGTTTGTACTTCTCGGCTATTTCTTTGGCGGCATTCCTGTAGTTCAGGAGCATTTTGAGCTGCTGATTGTGGGAATTGTTGCGGTCTCGATCATCCCTACAATTGTGGGAATTGTTCGTGGGCGTATGCATAAGGGCGAGAAGAACGACGAAGAAGCCACAGATAAGGAAGAAGACAAGGTGCAGTAACAAGCCTTTGTACTTCTCGTAATTTGATGATAGAAATCCCGTCAGGAAAGACTCGGCCTGACGGGATTATTTTTACTCTTTGGAGAGCTGGTAGGTATCAGTAAAGGTGACGGTCTGACCGTTTTCCGTGTGGGTGGAAATAAGCTGAGCTACCACGCTGTTATCAGCAATATCAAAAGTAACTTTCAACTGTGGTTTTTGAGCTGTGCTGAGGGACGTGCTAGAAGCAGAATGAGCATCCAGACTTGCATTGGTTACATCTACCACTCCAGAAACCTGAATTTGATCTCCGATGGTTCCAGAAGTAGCCAGAGAGACAGATGCGTTCTTGAACTCAGTGTCACCTGGATACCAACGGTACGAGGTGTTAAGCGCTCCATGGTTGTGGACAACACCCTCTGCAGTACCCGTAAGTACCAGCTGATCTCGAGAAAAACCAGCAGACGTTACGGTCAGCGTTAAAGGATTAGTTCTGCCAGCGTAACAAGGACTGCCGCTACTGGCTTCACAGCTAACAAAGGTGCCCTTCCACGTTCCCACCAGTCCGCTGTAGTCGTACTTAAGTCCTGCCGAGGGGCTGACTGTGTCTAGCGACCAGGTGCCCGTAGAGGCATCAAACGTAAATGAAGCCGTAATATCGCAGGTGAGCGAGCCATAGAAGGTTGGTGAAACACCTGACATTCTTACCCAGCAAGTCTGCTGTTCACGATCAAAACCCGCATCAAGAACAGTAAACGTTGCGCCAGAGAACTGCGAGCTATAAGAAATAGCTTCGTTTGGATTTTTTTCATCAAGCTTGGCTAGTACATCACCGATGGCATCAAGGACTTTTGTTGTGGAAACACCTGAAGTTGCCTGGTAGGAGACAGATTGGGTCTCTTCGTCACCAATAGCGTTCCAACCCTGGGTATTTGCGTATCCTAACTTGGAAATCTTTGTGGCAGCAATTGCGTTACCCGTGTAGGTAAGACGTACGACAGAGTTGGCGTAGCCGGTGGCACCAAACTGAGCGGCATCGCTGGAGATTGCCGTGGTACTTCTGGTGCGAGAAACAACTTCAATACCCGTCAGTAGCAAAGATTCATCAGCGTCGTACTCACCGGGAGTCCAAGTTGGAGCTTCGGCTCGTGTACGAGCGTCAGCGATAACAGTATCTGTTGAAGGAACGTTGCTTACACGAATAAAGAAGACGATAACCGCAGATAAAAGAGCAAGACTTAAGAGCGCAAGAATGCCAGAAAGCAAGCTGTAGCGGCGTACAAACCTAAAAAGCGCACGGCGCCTACTGCGAAGATAGCTTGAGAACGTATCAGCAACATCTTTTATAGAGGTTGCATCATCGTCGGACGCTGCATCACTCGCGCTAGTAGCGCTTTTGGAAGGAACTTCGGCGGTTTTGGCCTCTGAGTGTTCGTGGGCGCTCTCTTCAAGCTCTTTGAGGCGAGCTTCTACCGCAGAAAGATCTTGCGTTAGAGCTGCATCGTTTACGATTTTCTCCAGGTCAGTTGTGCTGTCTGCATCGTTTTCAGAAGAGTCTTCATCTGAAGCTGAGTCATCCTTGTCCTCTTCGCCGTCTTCGTCTAGACCAGGGAAGATGGGGCTGACAATTTCCATGATGTAGTCTTCGTCAGCGGCAGCCATGTCAGCTGCAATAGGGTCGGTGACCTCTTCAAGCTCGTCGGTTTTCTCGCCATCAGCGGCGGGTGCCTCAACGGCCTGAGCGTCAAGGGTCTTCTGATCAGAGGAGATGTCCTCTGCAGCAGGCGTGTTATCTGGTTGTGAAGTTTTATTCTTAGAAGTCATGGCGCCTCATTACCGTATGAACCTGCTGTAATTTTCTCACA
>CAUORV010000048.1:0-8444 GCA_963507085.1 uncultured Atopobium sp. | reverse complement strand
TCCCACTTGAGGACGTCGAGGTAGAGACTCCTCTTGAGACCATGACTGCTAAGCGCATTGCTGGCAAGAAGGTTGCTATCATTCCAATTCTTCGCGCTGGCCTTGGTATGGTTGACGGCATTCTTGAGCTGGTTCCATCTGCTCGTGTTGGTCATGTTGGTATGTATCGCGATCCAGAGACCCATCTTCCTCATCAGTATTACTGCAAGTTCCCTGCAGACATTGAGAACCGTACCTGTCTGGTTGTTGACCCAATGTTGGCAACTGGCGGCTCTCTAACTGCTGCTATTCAGTTCCTGCGCGAGGCTGGCGTCAAGGATATTCGTTGCTTGACCATTGTTTCTTGTCCTGAGGGTGTCAAGGCAACTCTTGACTTTGACCCAGATGTACGCCTCTACACCTGCACCGTTGACCGTCAGCTGAGTCCAAATGCTTACATTCTCCCAGGTCTTGGCGACGCAGGCGACCGTATTTACGGTACCAAGTAATTAATCTAATTCAAGTAGTTGGGCACAAACTCACGCTTACCTATCGGTGAGCGTGAGTTATTTTATAGTCAAGACACTGTAATTTTTATCTTTGCACAGGTAGATCAGTTATATTTGTCTAGGACTAAAACACTCTAGTCAATCACCGATTTTTAATTGTGTAATTCTAGTAACAATTAGATAATATATAAAAATTAAATAAAATTCTAAAATTTGATAGCTAGCTTCTTGTGCTAATGGAGATACATCAAATCCTTGGGGGAGGGTGACAATATGACTCCTAATGTGCCGCGCATAGTCCAACCATCTCAGTGGCTTGAGATGGTTGGTATGGGAACCCTTCAGGATTATCAAGATTGCTTTTCTCGTGAGATGGATATTCCAATCCACCTACTCGATAGAAATGGAAAATCACTTTTAATACCGTCAAAGAAATTATTTTTTTGCGACTTTGTTGAGATGAGTAGCCATCATAAATGTAGTGGCGTAAATAGAATAGATGTTAAAGATGTTGCCAGCCGGTTCGATAAGACTCATAGCTTTGAACCATTAGTAAAGTGCTGTGATTATGGTATTGCAAGTTTTCTTGCCCCTATTTATTTCAATGGAGAACTGATTGCGTTTTGGCATTGTTCTGGATTTACGTTTGATGATTCTCCTCATGCTAAACAGCTAAATCTAAAATTTGATTTACCTATTTTGAGTCATGAAGAATTTTCAAGAGCTATCAATAGCTTGACAATTGTATGTCGTCTATTGGACATTCATTTCGAATGTGACGCGATTTCAGAAGAGTCTTTGGGACTTAAGTGTAATCCAATATCAAATCTATTAACTCAACGAGAAAATGAAGTTGCATCACTTGTGTGCTCAGGTATGTCAAATGCGCAAATCGCAAATAGGCTTTTTGTAAGTGAAAAGACAGTAAAAACCCATTTGAGCAATATCTTTTCGAAGTTGGGTTTGAAAAATCGAGTTCAACTTATTTGTGAATTCGCTCCTGCAGCATTAGATTCATAGTAAAAATAGAGGTTCTGTAATGTATAGACCACGAGTTCTCTTTGTGTGTACGGACGAAGAAATCAGAAAAAGCTTTAAACAAGAGCTTATTTCATTCGGTTACGAAACTATTCTTTGTTATCGAGGAGAAGAAGCGCTAAGAATTATTGACGATCAAGTCGTGGACGTATTGATTTTTTCTGTCGAACTTCAGGATATGAATGGGTTTGAGGCTTGCCGTTTAGTTCGCCAGAAATTTGATTTCCTTTCTTGTCCTGTTGTTATTCATGGACCACAAGATTCTGATCAATTAAGACTTGCGGCATTTAGAGCTGGCGCGAATATTTTTATGTTTGCGCCAATAAAGTTCGATAGACTTCATTATGTTCTTTCGCTTCTCGTTAATGGTCGCCGCAGGTACAAGAGGAGTCTCCCCGCAGAGGAATTTTTAAGAATAGTCGACAGAGAATACTGTGCAGGAAAAGAAATAGAAGATTGCATTACTACTGATACTGGTAGTATCCGCAAATCGGATATTCTACGTTGGACAAATATTCTTGCAAAGGAAAGTGGTCTTTCTAAAGAACAGCAATTAATTGCTCATGAAATGATTAATTACACACTTGATTTACTTACAACATACGGTTCTATAAAAAATGTCCTTACATACCTTAATGAGTTATGGGCTGGGACTAGTATTTGGTTTGAATTTAAAAAACTGTTTGAATTTAGCAATGGAAACTTACGTCTTGATACTGTGGACGTTCATACAACGGACGGCATAACGGGCCTCGTCCTATTATTGTGCGTTAATTTGTTATCAGGAAAAGCTCCAGCAGAAGCAATTTCTTCACTCTATGAGATTGAAGAAATTAATGTCGATGAAGTAGAGGTCCTCAATCGAGTTATATCTGCTGATTCGTTTATGAATCAAATTTTCAATCAGCTTGAGTAACTAAAATGGGGTATCGCTTCCGATATAACATTTGATTTTTTTATCAGTTAGGACTTTTTTGAGCTTTGCTAGAGTATGCGAAGGTGTGGGCTGAGTGTCCTTGAACTTATAATCTAGGTCTAGCTCTTCCCACTTGGAAACACCTAGGCGATGGAACGGTAAGATATTGAACTCATCTAGACCAATGTCGTTCATGAAGTCAGCAACTTTGGCAAAATTTTCTTCAGAATCATTAAAACTTGGAATAATAGGAGCTCTTAAGATAAGTCGCGTTTTGCTTCCTGAATTCGCAAAAGCACGAATGTTATTAAGAATACGCTCGTTCCCAATTCCTGTATATGCTTTATGGAGCTCAGAATCCATACATTTCAAATCATTAAAAGCAAAATCCATATAACGCATTATCCGCAAATACACAGCAGTGTCAGCAAGAGCTTCTGTTTCGATAGCTTTATGGATATACAATTCTTCACAACATTTAAGAACAGATTCAAGAAATTCAGGTTGAAACATAGGGTCACCTCCAGAAAAAGTTACGCCTCCTTTTCCTGACCAATAGTGACGGTCTCTTTCGAGAATATACATAATCTCGCTGACGGTGTACTCCTTTGAAATATTAACGAGTGCATCATTTAGGCAAGCGTTAACACATTCAAGTGATTGGCAGTTATGGCATAACTGCCAATCAAAAATCATCGGGTGATTTTCATCTTGAGAATTGTTGCGTACCGCTCCATAAGGACAAGCTTGGATGCATCGAACACAGGGCCTATCTTTGGAATTGATACATTTAGATCCGAAAAAAAGCTTTCCTTGTTGGTTGAGAAAACTTTCAGGATTACAGCACCATGCACAGCGTAAAGGGCATCCGGACATAAAAATGAGTGTCCTGCATCCTGGACCGTCATGGACGCTAAACGATTGAATATCAAAAATGCGACCCTTTAGTTCGCTGCAGCCCTGATTTAAGGGAGCAGAAAGACTTCTTCTCATTAGAACCTCCCCGGAAACCCTTTTGACTATCAGTAGAATTATCGAAATAAATTTATATAAATATGTACAGCTATAGTCCTATTTAGATGCTTATTTTGAAGTTAGGAGATAAGACTTTTGTACTAGGAAGTTCCGTAGTCTGATTTTTGTAAAGAAAGATACAACTTTTTATTAGGAATTTCGCCTGATGTAAATCAAGACCTCTTCTTTAAAAATCATTTTAACGGCAGGCTAAAGGGGCTTGCCAAGAATGTTTTAAGGGAGGCTTGGAGATGGCAACACTTCAACCGATGAAGCTGAGCGAGGTTCTTGCTGAGCGCGGTCTTTCCCTTGAGAGCCACGCAAACGGAGAAGCACCAGCTGAAATCACCGATCGAGAGATCAAGAGGGAGCCAACCCCACGAGCTAACTACCTCCGCGATATCTACTTCGACACACTCTCTTCGCTGGACATCCAGGAGTCCTATTGGTACTCCCGTGCAGCTATGGAGCATGAGGGCGAAGTTCCTATCATGCGTCGTGGTTATGCTCTAAAAAGCGTATTTGAACATTTGGATACGCCAATTTGGCCACACGAGCAGCTTGTTGGTGCAAAGGCGGGATTTTACCGCGGTTCTGCTCCGCTGCCATGGCTGACAGAGAGCTTCTTTATGGACAAGGATTCTGACCTGTATAAGGCTGCCCTAGATACAGGCGCAGAGTCCAGCGCAGAGGTCTCTCATTTTGGCGCAGGTGGAGGAAATGTAACAAAGAGCTTTGGAAATGTTGTTTCTGTCGGCGGAAAGTACGGAGTTCGTCTTGAAAACGTACCAGCGATGCATCGTCTCGCATATGCATGGGCAGGCAAGTCTGTAGAGGACGTCGCCCGCAAATATGAGCAGATGGTACCTGAGTACAAGATTAAAGAAAACATCATGAAGTCTGTCGTCAGTAATTTTGACTCCGGCTTTACCATTCCTCAGGGACGCGAAGTTATGAATTACTACTTCGTCCTGGAGCATGGCTTTGATGAACTAATTGAGATTTGTAAAAAACGTGCAGGTGAAGTAGCTGGCGAGCCTGGCGGCGACGGAATCTCTGGCATGGATAGGCTGTATTACTACACCTCCATGGGTCTTTTGGTTCAAGGTCTTTCAAAGTGGTTCGATAATTATGGACGCGAAGCTGATCGATTAATTTCTATCACTAATGATGAGAATGAAATCGTGGAACTTGCGGAGATTTCTGAGCGTCTTCATCGCTTGGCTCACGAGAAGCCTAAGACATTTAAGGATGCTTTCCAGACTATTTATCTCCTGCATCTAGCTGAACTCAACGAAGATGCAATGTCAGGTCTTTCACCAGGACGCATTGGTCAAGTTCTCTATCCTTATTTCGAGCAGGATATTGAGAATGGAACCATCACTGAGAAAGAAGTTGAGGAGTGGCAAGAGCTTTATCGTGTCAAGATGACCTGCATTGATGCATTTGCATGCACAGGTGTTGTTGGTGGCGTTCTATCTGGCAATACATTTAATAATGTTTGTATTGGTGGCGTAGATCGCGACGGTAAATCTGCCGCCAATCGTCTTGAAATGATTATGCTTGACGCAGGCATTAATTGCCAGACCACTCAGCCAACGCTCTCTTTGCTCTATGATGAGTCTGCTCCAGAAGAATTCATTATGAAATGCATGGAGTGCGTAAAGACAGGTGCTGGTTATCCTGCAATCATGAACAACCGTATTGCAATGGAGTTTTTGATTAATCAGTACGGTCATGAAGGCATGACAGTTCAGGAAGCACGTGCTTGGTCAGTTGGTGGTTGCCTTGAAACTTCTCCTGGCACATGGATGCCTCTGCATCTCAACGGAAAGCTACACTGGATTCCTGGCGGATCTGCTCAGCCTACATCTGTTGGCATTCACTTCATTAACAATCCTAAGATTCTTGAACTTGTTTTAAATAATGGCTTTGATAAGCGTACGGGACTGCAGGTCTTCCCACCGCACGACAAGTCTTTTGAAACATTTGAGGAACTTGATGGACAGTTTAAGGCTTATTACCAGAAGGCTTGCGAAGTATTGAACAAGTGCATGAATATTCAGCATGATGTATGGCGCAAGTTCACCCCATCTATGGTTAACTCACTTCTCAAACCAAATTGTCTTGAAAAGGGTCTTGGTATTGCTCAAAAGGGCTATCGCTACAACTCCACATTTAATATTGAGTGCTGTGGAACTTGTAACCAAATTAACTCTATGGCAGCAATTAAAAAGCTGGTATACGAAGACAAGAAGTATACGCTTGACCAGCTTAAGGACGCTCTTGACAATAATTTTGGATATAAGACTTCAAAGGAAGTCGGTTCTGAATCTCTCAAGGATCAAGAGAAGCGTGCTGATGATGACGGACGTTATGATGAGATCCACGCAGATTGCCTTAGGGCACCAAAATATGGAAATGACGATCCATACGTTGATCAAATGCTCTATGACTGGGAGCAGTGGTTCTGCAATGACTTGCCATCAACAATAGAGAATCTATATGGTGAGCCATATTATGTCTGCCAGATGTCTGTCTCCACGCATGGTCCAGAGGGTGCTGTTACTGCTGCAACAGCAGATGGCCGACTCCAAGGAACTACGTTCGCAGACGCTTCAATGTCTGCCTATCCAGGCACTGATACTCATGGACAGTATGCGCTCTTTGAGTCTGCAACTGGTTGGGACCACTCAATGTCTCAGAACAGTCAGATGAATCTTAAACTTCATCCAAGTGCCGCAAGAGGTATTGAGGGATCTAGGAAGTTGATGGACCTCACCAGGGCATATATGCGTAAGGGTGGCTTCCATATCCAATACAACATTATTGACTCCCGAGTTCTTAAAAAGGCACAAGCCAATCCAGAGAACTATCGAACGCTTCTTATTCGTGTAGCAGGCTTTACGCAGTATTGGGTGGAAATTGGTAAGCCAATCCAGGATGAGGTTATTGCTCGTACAGAGTATGAATCCATCTAACTTCGAGTGCTTGAAAGGAGACTCTAATGTGCAAGTATCGTGACTGCGATTTTTATATTCCCATCGATGTTGTTAAGGGCATCGATCATGCTCATGGTGACGTTGTTGTAATGGGCGATGATGAGATTGATGATGCCGAATTTGTACCAGCCCACAAGTGCAAGTTTTGCTCACACTATCAGGCATCTGAAAAAAATATGGGAATTTGTAGCGGTTTTGAAACTGAGTATTGGGCGTTTGCCGAGAATGGAGCTTGCAATTGCGAGGCATTCGAAATGGCAGCAGAGGCCATTAAGGCTTAAACCATACTAATCATCCTTCTCAGGAAGGCGCCTCGGATTCTCGGGGATACCGAGGCGCCTTATTAATTGCAAATGATTGGGGGCATCTTATGAAAGATGCTAAGTCGACCTCTCGAAAGGTAGTATTAGCAGCCTTCCTTGCTTGCTTCTGTTTATTTGGTTTCCGCTCGACCTTTTCAATTCTTCAGGTCCCTATGGGAAAAGACCTAGGATGGACTGGATCTCAGTTGTCTATGGGATACTCTCTTATGATGATGGTTTATGCGGTAACTGCCTTTTTTGCAGGCAAGATTGTTGATAAAAGTGGCTGCCGTCCTGTTTATTTTGCCGGAGCCGTGTTTTGTTGCCTTGGAATGGTGGCCACTTCGTTTATTAATGACATTTATATTTATTTCTTTACTTATGGCGTGTTTGCTGGAATTGGTACAGGCATGTTGTGGGTATCTTCGACAACATCATGTCGTAAATGGTTTATAGGTGATCGATACTCAACCGCATGGGGAATTGCCTTCGCCGGCGCTCCTATCTCACAAGTATTACTAACCTTATTCATGAAGCCATTCCTTGCTCAAAACGCATCAGCTTGGCGTACTGTTATGTTGATTATGGGCTTTGTATTTTTGGCGCTGCTTTCAGTTTCAGCGCTTGTAGCTCAGCGTAATCCAGGTGATCTTGGATTGGAGCCATTTGGCCAACTCCCACAAAAGAAGGAAAGAAAGGCTCATGACTTCACAGTTGCAGAGGCATTTCGTACCAGAGCGATGTGGTGTGATATTTTAGCCTTCCTTTTTGCCATGCTTGGAGAATTCCTGATTTGGTCCCAAATTGTTAAGTACTGGACCGTAAATCTGAGCATGGATTTAGGAACTGCCTCCAATATGTATATCATTATTGGAGTATGTGGAATATTTACCATGCCTCTACTAGGTAAGGTTGCCGATCGACTTGTTAATTCAAAGGGAAATGAGCCGGAGGCAAGACGACTTGTTCTTATTGCCGGGCCAATTGTAGGCGCAATTGGTTGTGTTCTTCTCTTGATGATGAAGGCGGATCAATTATGGCTGGGCGCAATTTGCTGTGTTCTATTTGCTTGTTACTGGGCAGTTGAGCCAGGTGGTTGTGCTGGCTATGCTGGCGCAGTTTTTGGAAATAAATATTTCGGCAAAGTTTGGGGATTTGCAACGCTAATTGTAATGTTTGTAGGTCCAGCAACTGGATCTTTTATGGGCGGTTTTTTGGCCGATATGACAGGCAACTACACCGCGTCAGTAATCTTTGCTCTTTGCGGATTTATCCTTTCTGCAGTCATGGCCCTACTACTTCCGAAGGAAGTTAAAGCTCCCGTTGTAAGCGAAGAGGCTCAACTTGAGTTTTATAAAGCATCGGTAGCGATTTAGGGTTAAGTTAGACCCCTTCCCGCACGCGCAAGAGATAAATAATTTCTTGCGCGTGTTTGTTTTTATTGATTGGGCCTGAATATAAATAACTAAAAGAAACTACTTAAGTAAGCATATCAAGACACATTTCTCTTGCTGTATAAATACTTACTGAGAAAAGCGACATAACAGCAGTTTATTAGTGTTATAGTTGAGTAGAACAATAACGGCAGCTAACACGAAATGTGTCAGTAATGTGAGATTTTGAGCATAGGTCAATTATTTGATTTTGTAATCGTGACTATGCATTCATTTAGTGCTAGTATCGC
>CAUORV010000047.1:0-8559 GCA_963507085.1 uncultured Atopobium sp. | reverse complement strand
GGGCGTTCGAATTAGGTCAAAACATGAAACAATGAACCACAGGTATGGATTGTTATACCGTCAAGTTCATTTTTTATGTATTCTTGATAAGTATTTGTTGCAACATCGCAACGAGAGAAAGAAGGAAAGTATGGATTACACCAAGCTTTCAGAACAGATTCTTGCTGCCGTCGGTGGTAAAGAAAATGTTCAGAGCAACATGGTCTGCATGACCAGGCTCCGCATTAAGACCGCAGATCCTGCAAAGGTTGACTCTGAGGCTATCAAGGCTATTGATGGCGTTATGGGTCTGGTCGAGGATGCAGAGTACCTTGAGGTTGTTCTTGGTCCTGGCGTTGTCAACAAGGTTATTGTTGAGTTCTCCAAGCTTACTGGCGTTGCTGCTGGTGACGCATCTGAGGACGACGTTGTTTCCGCAGCTAAGGACAACAAGGCAGCTCAGAAGGCTAAGTATGAGAACAAGCCTGTTCAGCGCTTCCTGAAGAAGATTGCTAACATCTTTGTTCCACTGCTTCCTGGCATCATTTCTGCAGGTCTGATCAACGGTATCATCAACGTTATCAACTTCTCCACTGGTAAGGCTTATGCTAACGAGTGGTGGTTCGCAGCTATCTGGACCATGGGTTGGGCACTTTTCGCTTACCTGCCAGTTCTCGCTGGTGAGAACGCTGCCAAGGAGTTTGGCGGTTCTCGCGTTCTTGGTGCTATGGCTGGTGCACTCTCCATTGCTAACGCTGGTATGCCTCTTCTTGCTTCCAAGACTGTTGACGGCGTTGCAACTCGTCTGGTTCACCTTCCATTCAGCCTCCCAACTGTTGCTTTCAAGGAGGGCGCATTTATCGTCGCTTCTTCTGACCTGTTCAACGCAGCAGCAGGCGGCATGATTGGTGCAATCATCTGCGCAATCTTCTTCGCATTCCTGGAGAAGAACCTGCACAAGGTTATGCCAAGCGTTCTTGACACCTTCCTGACTCCACTTTGCACCGTTATCATCGGTGTTATTGGCTCTGTCCTGATTCTTCAGCCTGCAGGTGCATGGCTCACTCAGGCAATCTTCTTTGTTCTTCAGTTCTTCTATGACAAGCTTGGCGTCTTTGGTGCTTACCTGCTTGGTTCTACCTTCCTGCCATTGGTTTCCGTTGGTCTTCACCAGGCACTTACCCCAATCCACGTTATGCTTAACAACCCAGAGGGCCCAACCCAGGGTATCAACTACCTGCTTCCTCTGCTGATGATGGCAGGCGGCGGCCAGGTTGGTGCTGGTCTTGCAATCCTCTTCAAGACCAAGAACAAGCGCGTCAAGAAGTACCTCACCGAGTCCATCCCAGTTGGTATGCTCGGCATTGGCGAGCCTCTTATGTACGCAGTTACCCTGCCTCTTGGCAAGCCATTCATCACCGCATGCCTTGGCTCCGGTGTTGGCTCCGTAATTGCTTACCTCTTCCACCTTGGTACCGTTTCCCAGGGCGTCTCCGGCCTCTTTGGTCTGCTGATTGTCCAGCCTGGTAACCAGGTCTTCTACCTGCTTGCAATGCTTCTTGCTTACGCTGCAGGCTTCGCACTTACTTGGTTCTTCGGCGTTGACGAGGATCGCATTAACGACGTCTTCGGCGAGTAAAAACCACACGTTTTAGAAACGTTTATCCCTCTTCTTAGGTATCCTAGGAAGAGGGATTTTTCTTCTCGCCCGGCGTCCGACTGGCCGACCGTCGATCTTGTCGCCCGGCGTTCTGGCTGGCCGTCCGTCGGTCTTCTCGCCCGGCGTCCAACTGGCGAGAAACCCGTCTTTTAGAAGCGTTTGCAATTTACTTGGAGGATTTATGCGCACCGGAATTTCACTGTATTTTGCCAGTGGATATGAAGCTAATGCTGAGGTTGTAGCTAAAGCGCAGGCAGCCGGATGCCACTACGCCTTTACTTCACTCCAGATTCCCGAGGAAGAGGGGATTGATTATCGCACTGAGGCTCGTAAGCTCTTGGAACTTTGCCGGAAGGCGGAGATTAACCTCATTGCTGATGTTTCTCCTGCTACTCTTTCCAAACTTGGCGTTCAGAAGTTTGACGAGCTTGCGGAGCTAGGCATTACGTATGTGCGCCTTGACTTTGGGTTTGACGCGGCGGAGATCGTAGAGCTCTCTCGTAAGTTCCACGTGGTCTTTAACGCCTCAACCATCACCAAAGATGACATTTCCGCATGGCGAGCAGCTGGCGCCGACTTCACTCGTTTTGCTGCCTGCCACAATTACTATCCCAAGAGCTACACGGGCCTTTCGCTTGAGCGCGTCGCACAGATTAACGCGCGCCTTTCGGCGCTTGGATTCCAGATTTTCTCATTTGTTCCTGGCGAGATTTTCCGCGGTCCTCTCTACGAGGGACTGCCAACTGTCGAGGAACACCGTGGACTTTCGGGCGATGCACTTATTCAGGCGATGCTTGCTCTCTACGACGCTGATTCTGACGTGGCGCTTATTGGCGACCCAGATATTACTGAGGCTACGTGGAAGCGCATTGGTCAGCTTGAGCAAAACTGCATTGAGCTAAAGACGGAGCTCAAGCCTGATTTTGAGTATCTGTACGATCGACTTCAGACCGATCGACCTGATTCCAGCTCGTACATTATTCGCTCGCAGGAGTCCAGGCTGTGGAAAGACGCTCTCGTATACGACGCAAAGCCTTCTACCTGGGAGACTGTTGCCACTGGCGCCATTTTGGTGAGTAGTAAAGCATATGGTCGCTATGCGGGCGAACTTTCGATTGCTCGAGGTCTTTTGGAGCTTGATGCTCGCGACAACGTTGCAGGAACTATCTGCGAAGAAGACCGCGCTTTCTTGCCGTACATCCACTCCGGTCGCGGATTTAGGTTTATCCGCAGTTAGACAGCGGTTTTCTGCTGGTTGAGCTGATCGTGCGAGCGCGCCAAGTACACCGCGGTTAAGCGGCGTGTATGGCGCGCAGGAGCGCGCGGGGCACACTGGGTGCACGAGGCTTACAGGGCGCTCAAAATGTACGAATGTACCTCGCGTGCATAAAGACCGCCTAATATGCACAAAAACTAATCAAAAAATTGATATGTCATTCAGAGGGTACTGTTTTGGGTAAAAACCCGTTTAGTTGGGGGTAATTTTTTAGTTTTGTCATTTTGGCATTTACGTTTGAGCAGTTCAGAAATAATGTGAATGCGCACAAAAAATTCGTCTAATTAAAACTGCTGGTAAAACGATTGCATAGAAGTGTGCCAATCCTGTATACCCCAACTAAACGCATTTTTTACCACTTCGCACTGAAATGGGCCATTTTTGAATCAGAATAAGTTTCTTCGCGCCACAAAAGACCAGTTGGCGACAAAATGGTGTGCGATCAAGCTATGTGTGACCGAGTTTCGCATGAGCAATAAGCTCTTACAAAGCAAAGACTTTCTCTCTCAGCAAAGAATCCCCTGCTAAACAAACTGCCTCCTATTTCCTCAGTGTGGGAAATAGGAGGCAGCTCAAAAGTTAGTGTAACAACGCTTTACAGCTTGACGATAACATCCTCGGCTGGCTGGCGACGCTTCTGGACAGGATCCATATCACGATAGCCCAGGCTAAGCATGCAGGAAACGCCAAAGTCGTTGTACTGGCCGCCGTCGAGGAGACCTTCTTCTTCCAAAATCTTATCAACAGCCTCGCGGTTAAAGCCCTCGATTGGGCAGCTATCGACGCCAATCATAGCGGCCATGGTAAGCATGTTCGAAAGCGCAATGTAGGTCTGCTTGCAAGCCCAGTCAAAGGTCGCACGCTCGTTACCTACCAGGTTAAACATGTTCTCCTGGAAGTTTTTGAAAGCAGCCGCATAAGTTGGCTCAAAGTCTGCAGGAAGTTGCTTGATGTCGTGCATCATGTGCTTGACGTAAGCTGACTCTGCGTTGACGTTCTTGCGAGCAAGAAGAATAACCAGGTAGTGAGCGCCGTTAAGGGATGCGCGAGCACCATAGCATGGCTCGTAAAGTTTCTCTTTAAGGCGAAGTGACTGCTCAGAGGCCTGATCCTCTCGCAGATTAACAACCAGGAAGCGCCAAGGCTCTAGACCGTAAGAGCTTGGTGCCAAACGACCAGCCTCAAGGATTACCTCAAGGTCCTCGTCAGAGACGTTCTTGGTAGGGTCGTACTTTTTGGTTGCAAGTCTCCACTGGTAGGACGAGAGAACTTTGTTTGCAACGTGCTGTGCGGAACAGGCCATGTGAGGTCCTTTCTTGTTAGTGGTGTGGCGCCGAGCTGGGAGGTGTGGTGAGCTGGGTGGCGCTACAATCTGGGCGTTACTCGGAGAGCGTGCTACTCGGAAACGATAAAGCGACCAGGTTGCCCAAGCTCCCACGTGCCCTTGAGGTCAGCAGCAAGCTCAAAGTGCAGCTTGGAGATACCCAGGTCGTAATCTTGGACAAGGTGGCGCTGTTTAGGCATAGAAGCGCTTACCACGCCATCTGTCAGGTCAAATACAACTGGTAACATGTTGATGGCGGTTGGACATGCTAAAACCGCATTAATGCCACGGTTAAACCACTCAGGCATCTGCTCTGGCTCAGCTGGAGCGCCGTTTGCTGTCATGATCTGCGCAGGCTTCTTGGTACGCAGACGAATTGCGGTACGAATGCCCTCCTGCTTGAGCGGAATCTTCTCCGGAGCGTATCCGAGAGAAATAATAATGCCCAGCTTAAGGCCGTTATATTCGTCGCGAGCCAGGGTCTTCCAATCCATGGTCTCGGCAATCCAACATGAGCCAATGCCCAGCTGTGTGGCGAGAAGAACGATCTTCTCGCCATAGTAACCGATGAGCTCACGGGCAATTGCGTCTTCACAATAACCTGCTACGTAGTGGTAAATGGGGCCGACAATAGACTTGTTCTTCATGTGGACAGAGGTGCCGTCCTCGAGGTGAGGACCTTCGATGGTAAGAATTGCGGGGTGATCGGGTGCAACCTCTGCCATCTGGGCATTTGCGACGTCAATAGCTTCCTGGAGCTGAGAAAGTTTCTCTTGCTCAATAGGCTTTTGGTCGTAAGCGCGCAGAGAAATGCGCAGGTCCATGGCTTCTTTTACGTCCATTGTGGTCCTTCCTGGAGCAAGGTTAAAGCAGAGAGCCAAATCGCTTAACGTAGAGACTCTTGATTATGGTGATAAGAACCATATACCCGCTCATAAGCGCCACTAACCACCCAAAGAATGACAAAGGCAGAGCAACAAGGCTCAAAGGCTGGGCAAACATGGGCAGATACGGAAGAGCACTAACCATAATGATTCCTGCGGTTGTAAGAGCAAACAGTGAGGTAGAAGGCATGCTCTGAACAAACGGAATCTTGTTGGTTCTAAGTGCGTGAAGAACAAAGGTCTGGGTCCACATGGATTCGATGAACCAGCCTGTTTGGAAAGACAGGATAAAGAGTGCCTGAGCTGCGGTATTTCCGGCTGCGACAAGTTCTGCCCAGGTTCCTCCGGCAAGGGCGGGAGAGACCACAAAGAACATAAGCGCAAAGGTCAGTACATCAAAGATTGAACTGACTGGTCCAATCCAAAGCATAAAGTTTGTAATCGAATGAGCATCCCAAGAGCGAGGGCTTGAAAGGAACGAATCATCAACGTTGTCCCATGGAATTGCGATGCAGGTAACGGTATATGCCAATCCCAAAAGGAGCAGCTGGAGGGCGCTCATAGGCAAGAACGGCAGGAAGAAGCTGGCCACCAAAACGGACAGCACGTTACCAAAGTTGGAGCTTGCGGTTGCCTTGATGTACTTGATGGTGTTGCCGTAGGTTCTGCGACCCTCTTCGACACCGTGTTCAAGTACCAGCAGATCTTTCTGCAGCAAGATGATGTCTGCGGACTCTTTTGCCACGTCAACGGCGGTATCGACGGAGATTCCTACGTCGGAAGAGCGCATGGCGGCAGCGTCGTTAATGCCGTCGCCCATGAAGCCGACCACGTGGTTGTTGGACCTGAGCGCAGAGACAACGCGAGCCTTTTGCATAGGGGAAAGCTTTGCAAAAAGCTGGGTCTTCTCGACACGCTCTTTGAGCTGCTCATCGTTGAGATTCTCTACGTCGCTTCCAAGTAAGAGCTCGTCAACGTGGATGCCCACCTTCTTGCAGACGGCAGCAGCAACGCCCTCGTTGTCACCGGTGAGCACTTTGACCTGCACGCCTCTCTGGTTGAGCTTGGCAATTGCCTCGCGAGCGCTCTCTTTTGGCGGATCCAAGAAGGCCAGGTAGCCAATAAGCACCATGTCGCGCTCATCGTCTACGCCAAACTCGCCGACGCCACGAGGGTCGCTCTTCTGAGCAACGCCAACCACGCGCATACCCTCCTGATTGAGCTGGTAGACGCGGTCCATAACGCTCTTACGCTGGGCGGGAGTGAGCGGCTTAATCTCAGAGTCCAGGTCAACAAAGGAGCATGCGTTCAGAACTTCCTCGACGGCGCCCTTGGTGATCATCTGCGTTTTGTCAGTTTTTGTGTTTCTCACCACAACACTCATGCGGCGACGCTCAAAGTCAAACGGAACCTCGTCGATCTTCTCGTACTCAATGCTCAGCAGGTTGGTGGGCAGTTCGTCGTTTGAGGTCTTGATAATTGCGTTGTCAATGAGGTTGCGAAGGCCGGTCTGGAAGTAGCTGTTCAGATACGCGTGACGGAGCACGCGAGGATCCTCTTCGCCCAGAATGTTGAGGTGACGCTCAAGAACAACCTCGTCTGCGGTGATGGTACCGGTTTTGTCGGTGCACAGGATGTCCATGGCGCCCAGGTTTTGGATTGCGGCCGGATTCTTAACAATGACGTCCTGCTTGGCCATTTGCGTTCCACCGCGAGAAAGGCAAGTGGTCACAATAACAGGCAGCATCTGAGGGGTAATGCCGACGGCAACAGAAACGCTGAAGAGCAGAGCGTCAAACCAGTCACCCTTGAGGAAACCGTTTGCAAAGAACACGATAGGGCACATGATCAGCATAAATGAGACAAGTACTTTGGAGACGGATTTAAGGCCCTCGTCAAAGCTGGTCTCGCCAGCGGGCTGCTGGAGCAGTTCAGACATGGTGCCTACGTAGGATTTGTTGCCGGTTGCAACTACCACTACCGTTGCACTTCCGGACTGAACCGTAGTGCCTGCGAACAGCAGGTTTGTGCACTCAGAGAGCGAGAGGGGATAGCGGGTTCCATCTGCGCGACGGCGAGCGTGGACTACACCAGCGGTTTTCTCGACAGGCTCTGATTCTCCGGTGAGTGCGGTTTCGTTGACAAAGAGGTCCTTGGCGTCCAGAACGCGGCAGTCCGCGGGGATCATGTCGCCCGAGGCAAGGCGGATGATGTCGCCAATAACTACCTGCTCAAAGGGGATTTCTTGACCCAGCGCTGAGGCAAGTTTGGGCTCTTCTGGAGCGTCGGTCGCGGCTTCGTCGGCGGCGTCTTCGACTTCGTCGGCGGCTTCATCTGCGGCGTATTCGTCCTCGAAGTCCACGGCGGCGTTTACGGCGCCATCCGAGTTCTGGTCGAAGTCCTGGTCGACGGCCTGGTCAGCACCCGTGTCGTCAAAGTCGATGGGGCGACGGATGACTCTTGTGGTTGAGGTCACCATTTTTGAGAGCGCAGCCGCTGCTGAGGCTCCCTTGGAGCTCTGGACAAAGTCGATAATGCCGGAGATGAGCACCATTGCGGTGATGATGACGACGGTTGACGGGTCTTTCTCGCCATCTGCGGCAAGGGCCACGTTAGTGACGTAAGAAATGCCAGCGAGCGCAATCAAAATGAAGGTGAAGGGGCTTGCAAAGCTTTTGAGCAAGCGGATGATAAAGGGCTCTTCGGCGGCGCTGGTAATGACGTTTGGCCCATCGAGGTCGTATTTTGCCTGCGCAATGTCAAGGGCAAGACCGTCCGGAGTGGTGTGGAATTTTCTACAGACGCTCTTCACCGAGTGAGTTGCGGCAAAGGTCAAGGACTGCCCAAGCTCTCCTGAGGTGGTCTGAGTTGTCTTTGGTTGGTCTGTGCGCTTCATGATTGCCATGTGCACCTCCGATGATTAGTGGGAACGAATGACTAACTGGTTGGTGTATGACGCAAACTGAAAGCGTTCTGTTATGTGCGAGATTTGAAACAGAAGGGTCTGAAACCGGGGCATAGATTCATATATCTACAGAATCGAGTCAATTGCAAACGAGCAGGTAAATCTGTAAATGTATAAGCCAATAAGAGTTCGTGCAGTTTCAATTCAGCTGAAATCAAATCTAAAACTTTTTATGGGAGGTTTCTTTATATCCTATACGCACATGAACAGAATCATCGTCGGCTGTCATACGTAAGCCGCTACTTCGACCAGGCATATAAAGCACCTCCTTAAAATTAGGTGTTTTGTAAGAGCAACGTCACTTAAAAAATGAACGTCCGTCCACTCAAGCACTCTAAGAGTAGTTGGGTTGACGAGATTGGTCAAGTAATTACTATATACCCTATAAACAGGACATTTATTTAATACATACTGTCGAGAAGAACGTCGGGCTGCAACGTCGAGAAGTGCGTTTTACATCGCGGTGAGTGC
>CAUORV010000046.1:0-8581 GCA_963507085.1 uncultured Atopobium sp. | reverse complement strand
TTGGATTAGATGCGGGCGCTGATGACTACCTTATAAAACCCTTTGCGTTTGGTGAACTCGAGGCCCGTATGAGGACACTCTTGCGCCGTGAATATACGCATGGAGAAGCGTCTTTGACGCTGGGAGAACTTCGGTTTGACACTACGGCTCGACAAGTTTTTGTTGGAGACGCTCAGGTTAATTTCACCAAGAAAGAGCTCGCAATTCTAGAGTATCTGATGCGACATGCTGGAGCGGTTGTGAGCAGTGAAGAGCTCATGACTCATGCGTGGGATAGCAACGTGGACTTATTCAGCAATTCTGTGCGTGTGCATATTTTCTCGATTAGAAAAAAGTTGCGAGAAGCCTTTGGATATGACCCAATTTCGAACAAAGTAGGAGAGGGTTATTGCTTTAAGAAGGACAGCGATGACTAAGATAAGTGAAATAATCTCAAAGCCAATGCGGTCAATTCGCGCCCAGCTCACCCTTCTTATGGTGGGTTTATTGGTGTGTTGTTGCGTTGTTTTGACTTGGCTTGTGTATCGCTCGACTTCTGAGCTGCTGGAACTAGCTGCAGCTAACGCCATCAACCAGGGAGCTCTTTCTATTGTTTTGGATGTAGATGCTATCGAACGTTCTATCTTGTTTGATGCGCTGGGAATCTTGCTTATTGTGGTTGTTGCAGGAAGCTGTGCCGCTTATCTTTTAGCAGGTCACTATACTAAACCAGTTCAACAGCTCTCTGCTCGCATGAAAGAAATTGGCCCTGATACGCTGTCTGATTCCATTGAGATTGAGGGCGGTGGAGAAGAGATTCAAGAGCTGGTTAAGTCGTTTAATCAAATGACTGAGCAACTAGATGAAGCGTTTGCAATGCAGAGGCGTTTTTCGGCTAGTGCAGCTCACGAGCTCAGAACACCAATTGCGGTACTGAGGACCAAGCTGGATGTTTTTAAGAAAAAGAAACGCGAACAACATGAATATGACGAGCTTGTAGACACGATGGAGACATACATTGACCGCCTATCTTCAATCATCACTGATCTTTTGGAATTTGCGGAGACATCTGAGCTAGGAGAGACTGAGGACGTTTCTCTTGATTCAGTAGTTAAAACGGCCGTGGATGATCTTAAACCAGTCGCTCAAAATAATATGGTTAATGTGAAGGTTAACACGCAGATTGATGTACAGTCCAAGGTACAATCTGAGACGCAGGCCTTTATCGTTAAAGGAAATACCAATCTGCTATATCGAGCTCTTTACAACCTGGTTGAAAATGCCATTCGTTATAACAATGAAGAAGGTTCAGTCAACATTACTCTAGAAACCAGGGGTCAAGAAGGCGTGATTATAATTGCCGATACAGGAGTAGGCATAGCTCCTGAGCAAAGAGAGCTTGTCTTTGAGCCGTTCTACAGGGTGAATAAGTCACGATCCAGAGAGTTTGGCGGCGCAGGCATTGGTCTCTCGCTGGTTAAAACTATCTTAAAGCGGCATGGAGCTTCCATAACAGTCTCTGAAAACAACCCTCAGGGTTCTGTATTTACTATCAGAATCCCACTGGTTGATTCAAGAGATATTGACTAACTTCTACATACTTTATCGGCACTGCCGTTTGGGGACGGGACAAAATAAGACAGAATGCTATGAGTCAATACAGGGTACAATTGCCTTAATGATAATACCTGTTCAAAGGCAGAAATGATGTTTTTAAAAGAACGCCAAGATAAGATTGTGGAGTTCGTTAATACAAATGGAAGAGCTACAGTAATTGAGCTTTCAGAAAAGTTTAGCGTTACTGAAGACTGCATCAGAAAAGACCTTAAGCACCTCGATGGCCAGGGCCTTTTAAAGCGTGTGTACGGTGGTGCTATCAGTACGTCTGTACAGCCCAACTGGAACATTAGCACGCGCATCAATACCAAGATTCCCGAGAAGCGCATTATTGCAGATAAAGCATATGAGCTCATTGAGCCAGGTGAGACTATTTATCTGGACATTTCCACAACTAATATCGCACTAGCAGAGAAAATAGCTGCCGGTACTAAATATATGACGGTCATTACCAACATGATCGATATCCTTCAAGCGTTGAGCGGAAATCCTGCCATCAAGGTTATTTCGACCGGCGGAACCGTTAACTACGAGCTCAACAGTTTCTACGGTTCGGCGGCAATACAGACGCTCGAGTCATATCACTTTGACAAGGTATTTATGGGTGCCATCGGTATCAACTTGGATACAGGCGAGCTCCTCACGTATGACATTGATGATGGAGCAGTTAAACGCCAAGTAATTAAGACCGCCTCTCAGGTTATTCTTATGGTTGATCACGAGAAATTCAGTTCATCGGGAAGTTATGCCTTTGCGCACTTCGATGATGTTACGACAGTAATTACAGATAAGTTGACGGAGAAGCTTAAAGATCAGCTTGCTGCCTTTGACGTGATATGTAAGTAGATTAGAATCCGAAGTATAATCTCAAAACAAACCCCGCTTGATAAATTCAAGCGGGGTTCATGTTCTGCATGTAATTTTGCCTGCGCTGCAGGCTATTTACCAGCTTTGCCTATCCAAGTTCAGACTTAACCTTTGCGACGATTGCAGGAGCAGACTTGATAACAGTTGCTGCAGGAAGCTTAATCTTTGGAAGATCAGCAAACCTCTCGACATCCTTGATGGGCATGTCATTGGTAAGAACAACTGCTGTTGCACCAGAAAGATCCTCAGCGGTAATAGCATTCTCGATTCCAATGGAGCCCTGAGTCTCTACCTTGCATTCGATCTGCTCTGCTGCGCAAGCATTCTTCAGTGCCTCAGCAGCCATGTATGTGTGAGCAACACCAGATGGACAAGCAGTTACAGCTAAGATCTTCATAACACTCCTTAGAATTCGATAGTAATCTCGACGTCGTCATCTGCTGCAGGTTTAGCGGACTCTTCGGTGATGTCCTTCTTGAATACTGCAACCAATCCAAGATAAATTGCAATACCGATTGCAAGGGAAACCAGGTAAGTACCAGCAGAAGTGACAGGAAGAACTACTAGACCACCCCAAGCAGCGTTGCAGTAAACGCCAAGAGCACCAGCAATAGCACCAGTGATAGCACTAGAAACGATGTTAATTGGCATCATGTGTGCTGGATCAGCGGTGGTGTAAGAAATTGCACCCTCGGTAATGCCGCACATACCCATGACGATAGAACCAATACCTGCGTCACGCTCAGCCTCGGTGAACTTCTTCTTGAAGACGTAAGAGGCAATACCTGCCGCAATTGGAGGAAGGCAGATGGCAATTGCAATAGGGCCAAAGAACTGTGCATTGTGTCCAGCAAGAACCTCGGTGCCAACAACGGCAACGCCGGTGGAGTATGCAACCTTGTTGATTGGACCGCCCAGGTCAAATGCAATCATTGCACCACAGATAGCACCAACAATAACTGCGCTTGTGCCGTTCATGCTAGAAAGCCAAACAGTAAGGGTGGTAAGAAGCCATGCGCAAGGAGCGCCAACAACGCAAATCATAATTGTTCCAACAATCAGGGAAGTGCAGATTGGAACAATCATGATTGAGAGAAGGGACTGCATTGCTTTTGGCAGCTTGACCTTCTTGAGTGCTGCTGCAAGGTAACCGCAGAGAAGGCCAGCAATAATGCCGCCGATGAAGCCGGAGCCAACGTTAACTGCTAGCTGACCACAAATAAGACCAGGAGCAATACCAGGACGATCAGCAATTGCGAATGCGATAAATGCAGAAAGAACTGGAACCATAAGGCCAAGTCCAACGCCACCAATCTGGCTGAGAACATCAACAACAATGTTTGATGCTTTGACTGCACTTTCAGTTGCAATGGTGTTCATTGAAAGCATTGCAGCTACAGCGTAGAGAACGCCACCTGTAACTACAACAGGAATCATGTATGAAACACCACTCATCAGGTACTGCTGAATCTTTTTAGCCTGACTTGTTGAGTCTTTAGCTTCCATTAGGCTCTCCTTTACTAATGATTCTTTATTGCTTTGACGTATATAACGCCTTGACTCCGTATTATTGTGTATTGTTTTCACCGAAATAATATAGAAATAGAGTTGAAATGCGTCAATGAATAATTGACATGTAAATAAACTTTGTCGTGAACGGCCTATAAATAACGATAGACGGTATTCATTATTATTGTTCTGGTCGGAAAAATAGAAAATCAATACGAAACAATTGAAAATACGGAAGAAACAAAATACAATCAATGGTAATATCGAACTTTAAGGGGGAGTTAATGTTATCTCAGCGCACGCAAGCTATTAAGGATTCCTTGTTTGCTCAGCCACGCCAGGTGACTATGGAACGCGCCCGTCTTTATATGGAGAGTTACAAAGAAACACAGGGCGAGTCTCCTGTTATTAGACGCGCAAAGGCATTTAAGTATCTGCTAGAGAACCACAAGATTGTGCTTGATGAGTACGACCTTCTTATTGGCAATAGAACAGATACGCCTCGAGCGGGTGTAGTCTCTCCAGAGATGTCTCCTTATTGGATTCTGGATGAGTTGGACAAATTCCCAACTAGACAGCAGGACCGTTTTGAAATCTCCGAGGAGGATAAGACCTACTACAAAGAGGTGCTTTATCCTTTCTGGACAAACAAATCGCTGAATGACTGGTATAAGACGCATCTTGCTGAGAATCTAGCTGAGGCACAGAAGACCCGAATTTTCTCGGTTGCTCAGACTGATAAGGGTCAGGGTCACATCATTTGTGATTTCTCCTTGGTGTTACAGAACGGATTTGGTGCACTTCTCGCGGAGGCTGAGCAGAAACTTGCTCAGGATAGCGAGAATGACTTCTATTCAGCGGCTGTTATCGTGCTCAAGGCAACTATTGCCTATGTACGACGCTATGAGGCAGAGGTTCTACAGGCAAAAGAAAGCGCTCCTTCTGAGACTCGTGCCCAGGAGCTTGAACGTCTTGCAGAGATTCTGCATCACATTGCTACTGAGCCAGCTCGCGATTTCTACGACGCTCTGCAGCTCACTTGGATTACCGAGCTCGTGCTTCAGCATGAAAGCAACGCAAGCTCCATTTCACTGGGACGCATGGATCAGTATCTTGTGTCATTCTATGAGGCAAGCCTTGCTGCAGACGAAAACCCAGAGTTCTTACGTGAGCTTATTCAGTGCTTCTATCTCAAGACAAATACTATCGTCTTCCTGCGCTCCACCGATTCCGCACAGTTCTTCGCGGGATTCCCAAGTGGCTTTAACCTTGTAGTTGGCGGTGTTGATGGTGAGGGAAATGACTGCACCAACGAGCTGTCTTATCTACTGCTTGACGTGCAGAAAGACACCCGCCTGCCACAGCCTAACCTTTCGCTGAGAATGCACAAGGGTACTCCGGAATCTTTGCTGGAGAAATCTGGAGAAATCATTCGTCTGGGCGACGGAATTCCTCAGGTCTTTAACGACGAGGTTAACATTGCATCCTTCATGTCTCGCGGCGTTTCCGAGGAAGACGCTCGTGACTACGCGGTTGTGGGCTGTGTTGAGCTCTCTATCCCAGGAAGAATGTACGGTCTGCATGACATTTCTATGTTTAACATGGTCCGCTGCCTTGAGATTACTCTTGAACGCAACCCAGAGGGCTTCGATTCTTTTGATGACCTCAAGCGTGCCGTCAAAGAGACCATTGCAGAGTACGTTGGCCTAATGGTTGATGGCTGTAACGTTTGTGATCAGGCACATAAAGAAACTTCACCAACGCCACTGCTTTCTATCCTGGTTCACGACAGTCTTAAGACTGGTCACGATATCACCGACGGCGGCGCTCGCTATAACCCATCTGGCGTTCAGGGGGTTGGTACGGCAAATCTTGCAGACTCACTGCTTGTTATTAAGCGTGTCGTCTTTGGTGAGGACGAAAACGGTAACTCCATTGAGCCTGTTATGACCTATCAGCAGCTTATTGAGCTTCTGAAGCGCAACTGGTCAGCGGAGGGTGACGAGAAGATCCGTCAGTCCTTTATCAATAATTATCCAAAGTATGGTAACGACAATGACGAGGTTGACCTTCTCGGCTCTGAGTTCTTGGAGTTCTATGGAAGAGAAGTCGAGAAATACCAGAATGTCCGTGGCGGATTCTTCCAACCAGGTAGCTACACCGTTTCCGCGCATGTTCCACTGGGAGCAGCATGCGGTGCGACTCCTGACGGACGCGTTGCAGGTGAACAGCTTGCCGACGGCGGCCTTTCACCAATGGTTGGTCGCGATAAGAACGGTCCAACCGCAAGCCTCCAGTCGGTCAGTAAGCTCAAGAACGAACTGGACACTAACGGCAGTCTGCTCAACGTTAAGTTCTCTCCATCAGTGCTTCAGGGCGAGCTAGGTCTAAAGAAGCTCTCTGCATATCTTCGTAGTTTTTCTCGCCTTGGTCTGCAGCACATTCAGTTCAACGTTGTGGATCGTGCAACGCTTCTTGATGCGCAGCAGCATCCTGAAAAGTATCAGAACCTGGTAGTTCGCGTTGCAGGATACAGTGCTATGTTTGTCGAGTTGTCTAAGGCAATCCAGGATGACATCATCAACCGGACGGAACATGTGCTGTAAGAGCGACATAATCACTAACATCCAGAGATATTCTCTCCATGATGGCGGAGGAATACGTACGGTTGCTTTTCTAAAAGGATGTCCTTTTAGATGTCCCTGGTGCTGTAATCCAGAGAATCTTTCCTTTGAACAGGAGATTTCTTTTCATAAGAGCCTGTGCATTGGTTGTTCAGTTAGGAAAGATGGCCGCCTGGATGCAAATGGATGCCCTTGCGATATTCCTGTTTCTGAGTGCCCAACCGGTGCTAAGAGATTTGAAGGCACTAAACACAACGTAGATACCCTCGTTGACAAGCTATCAAGAGACAAAGTTTTCTATGACGAGAGTGATGGGGGAATTACACTCTCAGGCGGAGAATGTCTTGCAGGTAGCAAACGACAAGAGTATGTCATGGACGTGTTGCAGGGGTGTAAGAACAGAGGCATTAACACGGCGCTTGAGACAACGCTTGCTGTTCCGCTTGTTGATGTTGAACGGTTAGCTCGCGCTTGCGATGTGTTTTTGGTTGACTTTAAGCTTGCTGATAAAGATCGCAGCATTGAAGTTACTGGCATTGATACAGACATAAGGGACGAGAATATCCGCGCACTTGTAATGCTTGGAGCAACAGTAATTGCGCGTGTTCCGCTTATTCCTGGGTACACCGCGTCAATTGCAAACGCACGAAGCAATGCAGAAGCAATTTGTGCGCATAAGATAAAGCAGGTTGATCTTTTGCCATTTCATAAGTTAGGTGAAGGAAAGTATGAATCATTGGGGATGAGATATAAGTGTGCAGATAGTGAATTAATTACAGAGAAAGAACTTTCCGATATTGAGAACGTGTATAAAAGCTTTGGTTTAAAAGTGGTTCGACACGGTGAATAAGCGTCGAAGGATATAAGGAGTTACACATGGAATTTATTTTGGACACAGCAGATCTTGAGGCAGTTAAACAGCTTGATGAGCTTTTGACCATCGAGGGTGTTACTACTAATCCTTCGATCATTACCAAGAGTGGTAAGACGCCAGAGCAGGTTATCAAGGAGTTTGTTGAGTATTTGCGTCCAGAGCAGAAGTTCTTTGTCCAGGTCGTTTCAACGGACTATGAGCAGATGCTTGAAGAGGCCCGTTATATCTGCAGCCTTCGTCCAAAGAACACCTATGTAAAGATTCCTGTTACCCATAACGGTTATAAGGCAATTAAGCAACTTAAGTCTGAGGGTCTTGGGGTTCTTGCTACCGCTATTTATTCTGCTGACGAGGCATTTCTTGCAGCAATGAATGGCGCAGATTATCTTGCACCTTACGTCAACCGCATGTGCAACTATGGCGATGGTATTGGTCAGGTTCTTGATCTGCTTCAGATGCTTGAGACTCAGGGATTTGAGAACACCAAGGTTATTGCAGCTTCCTTCAAAAATGTTGAGCAAGTTCATGCCCTCATTGCCGCTGGTATTCAGTCTGTTACCGTTCCACCAGAGGTTGTGTTTACTATGATTGATCATCCTGGCACAAAGATTGCTGTCGATGAGTTCTCTGTCGCATGGCAAGAGGCTTACGGCAGGGACACACTGCTGGGATAAGCGTCAGAAAAATAACTTTTGAAAATTAAACCCCGATAGTTCGTATCGGGGTTTAATTTATAGACAAATTAATATCAAGCTATTAATTTGCTAACCATTGTGACCAAAGTGGGCTTTCTTCCCATCTATCTGGAAATCCCATTCGGTGCATATTTTCAGGTTCTAAAGAATTTATTAAGTCTCTAAGCTCTTTGTGCCAGTCATTATTTGAGAAAATGGTCCACTCAAAGAATCCTAAAATTGACAAAAAGGTAAATGGCGTGTCATTGCTCATAGCATTCCATTTTTTATATTCTGATTTATATCTTTTATATTTTCTATTTGCTTTATTTGAATCAGGAAGTGCGACGGGGCAACGAAGGGAACTCAAAGTTCTATTCCAGAGTCGATCGTGATGCGCGCAAATATTTCTTATTTTTCTTAAAGAATTTAGCCAT
>CAUORV010000045.1:0-8682 GCA_963507085.1 uncultured Atopobium sp. | reverse complement strand
CCGTTCTCATGCAGCATGGAATAGACGTTGGAGAGCACGTTATTCTCGTAAGCGTGGCTGGCAACCATAACAAAGCCAATACCAGGGCCGCCAGTGTAAGGATGCTCAGTTTTGCCAAGCCAATACGCGTCCTCGTCAAGACCCTGGAGCTTTACCAGGTCTTTTGCAAGATCCCACTGACGATTGACGTCAAACTTGCCCTCAAGAGGCTTGGTGCTTGGCTGGCGCTTAGAAGCCATGCAATCGGCAACTAGAGGAACTACCACTTCTTTAACGTTATTGAAGAAGGTGTTGTAGAACTCTCTGTTGGTACCGTGCTCAAAATCGCTAAGCAACAGGTCATAGGGGTCTTTGGAAGCATCGCGAGCCTGGCACATCTCTTTGCGGAGCTCAATCAGGCCGTCCAGTTTTGGTGCAAAGAGCGACCAGTCATCACTGTTCTTTGCCTGCTCCCAGACCTCGTTAGCCTCTGTGGTGAGGCGGACAAAGTTACTCTGAAGCTCAACGGGGACATCTACCAGCTGGCTTCTATCGCGGCGCAGAATTTTAACCTGTGCACGATGAGTCTCATCAAGCAGAGCGCGGTTCTCGTGAAGTCTATCAAGCAGTGCACCAACAGCAGGATCACAGAGGGTCTCCTGGATCTGCTCGCCAAGGATTGCCAGGGCTTCTCCGCGCTCTTCAGCAGCCTTTTTTGGATCGATACATGGTCCAAAAGAGCCAATCTCATTAGCTGCATAGTTGAGAGCAAAGAGCTTCTTCTCAAGTTCATCAAGTTTAGCGATATCATCGCGGGGATTTGAAAGCGCTGCGTTCAATTCAACAGTGTTATGTGCGCTGTCCATAAAAATCCTCTCTACAAAATTTAGGAGCGACCAGTATGTTTGCCGGTTATATGTAACCGTTTAGCAATTGCGTCATATTTTACCCTGTTATTTATTGATATTTGAGCGATACTAAAAAGACTACGTCCTAAAACAATAAGTACATCTTTTCGGCACAATTTTTGTCCAAAGATGGCTTGTAAGGAGTAAGAGTTCTATGGATGACAGCAGAATCTCGTTTGATCAGTGGGGTGATCTGTACGCAGATCGCGTTCAAACCATGAGAAAAAGCGAAGTACGAGATTTGTTTGCGGCACTGTCTCGTCCAGGTGTCATTGCGCTGTCTGGTGGCTTACCAGACATTTCTTCGCTGCCACTTGATCAGGTTGCAGAGTGCGCTCGACGCTGCGTTGCTGTTGAGGGTCTCAGGTCTCTTCAGTACGGCAACTCTGATGGTCGTATTGAGTGCAGAAGGACCATCTGCAAGATTTTGGCTGCTCAGGGCGTTGAAGCCGATCCTGATGAGATGATTTTGACTTCTGGTTCTCAGCAGGCGCTTGATTTCTTGGGTCGCGTCTTCCTTAACCCAGGAGACGATATTATCTGTGAGGGCCCAAGTTACCTTGGTGCGTTCCAGGCATTTTCTGCGTATGAGCCTACTGTTCACACCATTGATATGGACGAAGAAGGCATTAGGACAGATCTACTTGAGGCAAAGCTTAAAGAGCTTGCAGACCAAGGTAGAAAGCCTAAGTTTATCTACGTTATTCCTAACTTCAACAACCCTGCAGGCATTACCATGTCCATGCCAAGGCGCCTGCGTCTTCTTGAGTTGGCTCGCCAGTACAACATCCCTGTTGTTGAGGATGATCCGTATGGTCTTATCCGCTTTGAGGGAGAAGACCTGACGCGCCTCAAGACACTTGATCCAAACGTCATTTATCTGGGAACCACGTCGAAGATTTTTGCCCCTGGACTGCGTCTTGCATGGATGGTGGCACCTCGTCATTTCCTTGAGCGCATCAACCTTGCAAAGTCTGGCTCTGACCTGTGTACCAGCCCCTTTAACATGATTCTTGCCGAGCACTACTTCAATGAGGTTGATTGGCAGGCGGCCCTTGAGGTATCTAAGTCTCGCTATAAAGAGAGAAAAGACGCCATGCTCGCAGCGCTTGCAGAGTTCTTCCCCAAAGACGTTACCTGGACTAAGCCAGAGGGTGGTTTGTTCCTGTGGGTAACCTTCCCGCCATACCTCAACACTGAGCAGTTGCTTCCTCGTGCAATTGAAGAGGGAGTTGCCTTTGTACCAGGTGTTTATTGCTATCCTGACCAGCGTATTAGTTCAAGTATGCGTCTGTGCTACTCATTTGAGACGCCAGAGCGCATCCACGAGGCAATCCGCAGGCTGTCTTTGTGCGTCCAAGATCGCATGGCGCTGTATCGCGTATTCCTAGAGGCGGGCGCTCTACCTGAGTCTTCTCATTCTGAATCTTATTCTTCTGCAAGGGAGTGTTAAGTATGGCTACAAAAGTTGCTGTCATTATGGGTGGAGCCTCATTTGAGAGGAACTTCTCGCTCAAAAGTGGAGCTCTTGTCTCTGAGGCTTTGGAGAAGCGTGGCTATGAGGTTTTGCCACTTGACGCTGACGCCCACCTGGTAGATACCCTTCGTGCCGAGAAACCCGATGTTGCGTTTGTGTGCCTTCACGGCGCGGGCGGAGAAGACGGTGCGGTACCTGCACTTTTGGAGTTCCTCAAGATTCCGTATGTGGGTTCAAGGCCTGCATCTTGTAGGGCAGCCTGGAACAAGGCTGACATGCCGTTTATTGTGCGCCAGGCCTGGTCAAAGGAGGAGTCCGAGGTCATCTGGCCTCCTCAGATTGTGTTGACTGCTAGCGCGTTTAAAGACCTGGGCGCAGCAGCCGCTCTTGATCTGGTTCCCGAGCGCCTTGGCGGCGGCGTTGGCTTCCCTCTAGCGGTTAAGCCTGTTCACGGAGGCTCTGCTATGGGCCTTTCCAAGGTTGATAGTGCTGACCAGCTTGGACCAGCACTTCTCGGCGCACTTGGTTTTGACGACTCCGTCATTATCCAGCAGTGGGTTGATGGCGTTGAGGTAAGCGTTACCGTGCTCTCTGACGCAGATGGCGAGAAAACCCTGCCACCAGTTGAGATTTCGGTGACCGAGGGTATTTACGATACGGATGCTCGCCTTGATCCAGAGCGTATTCAGCACTTCTGCCCAGTTCGTCCTGAGTCGCTTGCTGCTCTTGGCGCAGATCCAGCTGAGGCTCGTGAGGCGCTTGAGCGCGCAGCTCTTGAGGTGTTTACGGCGTACGGCTGCAGAGATCTTGCTCGTATCGACTTTATTTGGGATGGACATCACGTTATGGTCATGGGTTTGAAGACGTTCCCAGGACTTACCGAGACCTCCCTTGTTCCAATGGCTATTGAGGCTGCAGGATACGCTGTTGAAGACGTTCTTGCGCAGCTTGTTGAAGGCGCACTTAAGCGCGGTAACTAGGGGGTTTCATGGAATACGTATTGGGTATTGATGTTGGTGGAACTACCATCAAACTGGGACTTTTTTCTGCAGAAGGAGAACTGCTTTCTGAGCAGAAGGTCAAGACGCCCTCACTTGATAACGAGGATGGTTATCAGACAGTAACCGATGCCATCAAGCTGATTGTTCATGGTCAAAAGGCAAGCCGCAACGATGTTATTGCGTGTGGTTTGGATATTCCAGGTCCTGTTGCAGATGACGGAACCGTTGGTCTTCTCGCCAATGTAGACATTGACCCTGAGGGATTGGTGCAGTCAATCAATATGTGCCTGCCAAACGCAACCATCGCGTTTGTCAACGACGCTAACGCTGCAGCTTTGGGCGAGGCGTGGGCTGGCGTTGCTGTGGGCGTGCCTTCGTTTGTGCTGATTGCACTGGGAACAGGCGTTGGCGCAGGCGTTGTCGTAGACGGCAAGCTTGCTGCGGGTGCTTTTGGCGCTGGCGGCGAGATTGGTCACATTATTGTTGAGCCAGAAGAGACGCTGACCTGTGGTTGCGGTCGTCACGGCTGCTTGGAGCAGTATGCTTCCGCTAAGGGAGTTGTCCGCCTGTACCTGGAGGAATGCGTTGCTCGAGGCGTTGTTCCTGTAAACATTGAGCACGAGACCGATACCGTGTCTGTGTTTAGAGCTCACGCTCAGGGTGATGAATGCGCAACCCTTGCTATCCACAAGATGTGCCACTACCTGGGCCTTGCTATGGCACAAGTCTCGTGCGTGGTTGATCCTGCTATGTTCTTGATTGGTGGTGGCGTTGCGGGTTCGTTTGCAACATTTGCTACTGAGCTTCGCGAGAGCTTTGAGCAGTACGCTCTGCCAGTAAGTAAGGGCGCTCGTATTGAGGCTGCTAGCTTGGGCAATCAGGCTGCAATGTATGGTTGTGCATACGAGGCACTGCGTCTGAGAAAAGAACGCTTTGGCCAGGAGGATGCAGAGTAGGAGTAGGTTTCTGGTGCACGTTCTTCTCGCCCAGAAAAGCATGGGTACGTTTGAGTACCTGGCGAGAAAAACATCAGAGTTTCCGACACAAACGCCGCACTAAATGAAAGTACGTTCAATAACATAATTTTCTGGTTACAATTTACGTAAAAGCGTAGGTATTTAAGCTGCTCAGTGCTAACATTGAGCAGCTTTTTTGGTTGTGTTTGGAACAATTCCGAGCACTAGGATGAAAGGGGAGTGCTGTGGCTGACGAGTCAAAGTATGACATCGTTGCTGCTACTGGTTGCCCAACCGGTATTGCGCACACCTTTATGGCTAAGGAGGCCCTGGAGAAGGCCGCCGCAGCTAAAGGTCTTACCATTAAGGTTGAGACGCACGGCCAGGTCGGTGTAGAGAACGAGCTCACCGCAGCTGAGATTAGGAACGCCAAGGCAGTAGTTGTTGCTGCTGATAAGGACGTTCAGGCCGAGCGTTTTGCCGGAAAACCAATGGTAAATGTTGGTGTTACTGCTGCTATTAAGGACGCTGAGGGTCTTATCGACCGCGCTCTTGTTGCTCAGCCTGAGGGCGAGCTTGCAGAGGCAGATGACGCTCCAGTCTCAAGCACCATTGAGAAAGAGTCTGTAGGCCACATCATCTACAAACACCTCATGAACGGCGTTAGCCACATGCTGGTCTTTGTTGTTGCTGGTGGTGTTCTGACTGCAGTTTCATTCCTCTGGGGTATCACTTCCTTCAGCTCTACCGCACCTGACTACAACAGCTTTGCTGCAATGCTTAAGACCATCGGCGGCATTGCAATGGGCCTCATGGTTCCAGTGCTTTCTGCTTACATTGCTGAGTCTATCGGCAAGCGTCCTGCTCTGGTTCCTGGTTTTGTTGCAGGTATGATTGCTATCCAGGGTCTTCCAATTAACCCTAACACTGGCATGATTGATGCTGGTGGCGCTGGCGTTGGTTTTGGCTTCCTGGGCGGCATCGTCGGCGGCTTCCTTGCCGGTTATGTCATCGTTGGTCTTGAGAAGCTCCTTGCAGGTCTTCCAAAGAACCTCGACGGCCTGAAGGCAATCTTCCTGTACCCACTGCTTTCCACTACTATTGTTGGCCTGGTTATGCTGGGTATTTCTGGTCCAATGGCAGCAATCAACACCGGCATGATGAACTTCCTGCGCGGTCTGTCTGCTTCTGGTCCAATTGTCCTTGGTCTTGCAATTGGTTGCATGGCCGCATTTGACATGGGCGGCCCAGTCAACAAGGCAGCTTACGTTACCGGTACTGCACTTCTGACCGAGGCTCTTGCTGCTGGTGTTGGTACCCCAACCTATGAGTTTGGTACTAACTTCATGGCTGCAGTTTCTGCTGCTTGTATTGTTCCTCCACTGATCACCACCTTTGCTGTTGTCGTTGGTAAGAAATACTTCACCAAGTCCGACTTCAACGCTGGTCTGGTCAACTTCGTTCTTGGCTGCACCCACATTACCGAGGGCGCTATTCCATTCATGACCAAGAACATTTGGCCTGTCATGCCTATCATGATGATCGGTTCTTCCATCGGCTCCATCCTGACCCTGCTCTTTGGTGTTCACGATCCAGCACCTCACGGCGGCTTCCTGGTTCTTCCAGTTGTTGATGGCGGCCTCAAGTGGGTTCTTGCTATTCTTATTGGCGCTGTTGTTGGCGGCATTCTCTTTGTTGCTTTCAAGGCATACGAGTACCGCAAGAACGGCAACAAGCTGGTCGAGGACTAAGCTTTACGCTTAACACACTCTAAGCAATGCCGAGAATTCATTTCATGACCAGGTATATGCTTAGACAATCGAAGTAAAATATGGACTCGGCGATTACGTCGGGTCCATATTTGTTTCAGAGGGAGCTTTGATGATTTATACACTTACCACTAACCCCGCTATCGACATGAACGTCAACTCGGGAGTTCCTTCATATACGCACGTCAACCGCACAACCGATGCCGTTTACACGCCAAACGGCAAGGGCCTCAACGTCTCGTTTACGCTTGCTCACTACGGCGTTGAGTCCACTATCCTGGGCTTTTTTGGTGGCTTCTCGGGCAACTACATTGTTGAAGAGGCATCCAAGGTTTGCCCGGTCAAGCCCGTGTGGATTGACGGCATCACCCGCGTAAACATCTTTGTCACTACTCCAGAGGGCGAGCTCAAGTTCCCTAATGCGGGTGCCCCCGTTGTTCGCTCCAAGCAGGACGAGATGCTTGAGCTGCTGCGCAATGCTCCCGACCTGGACGTGCTGGTGGTTTCTGGTTCGCTTTCTCCTGAGATGGATCCAACTTTCTACGACGAGCTCTTTGACCTTTGCCATGAGCGTGGCGCTGAGCTGGTGCTGGACATCTCTCATAAACACCTCGCAGAACTTGTCGAGAAAAAACCACTGATCATTAAGCCAAACGACGAAGAAGTGGCAGAGATTTTTGGTGTCGACGTCCATAACGAGGCCGACGTTCTTCTCGCCCTCCACAAGATTCACGAGCGCGGCGCAAAGAACATCCTGCTCACGCTTGGCGGCGACGGCGCGTACTTCTTCAACAGCGAGCATGTCTGGCATGCAAATGCCGCGCAGGTAGAGGTGCTTTCGACGGCGTGTGCAGGCGATTCAACGCTTGCGAGCTTCATGTCTATCTGGCTTGAGGATCCGTCGGCTGTCGAGAAGGCTCTGACACGCGCGATGGCTACCGGCGGAAACGTTGCTATGAGCGCTGGTTTGGGTGACTTTGCTCTGGTCGAGAAGATCGCGGAGTCCATCCACGTTGAGCTGGTAGAGTAGGAGCGGAGGTGCTGCGTGGAGGTGCGCGGGAGTGGCGAGCCGACGGGTTTCTCGGCGTATGGCGTGCACAAGTCTCCATATCTGCAAAATAAGTCTTTTCTCGCTTCTTGATTTCGTGTAACGTATAAGGGCTAATGTGATAATTAGGTTTTCGAACCTCTAAAGAAGGAGAGTGCAATGTCCGGACACTCTAAGTGGGCCACAACCAAGCACAAGAAAGCAGCTATCGACGCTAAGCGTTCCTCGCTGTTCTCTAAGCTTTCCCGCAACATCACTGTTGCAGCAAAGATGGGTGGCGACCCAAATCCGGACAACAACGCTAGCTTGTCTGCCGCTGTTGCCCGTGCACGCATGGTTTCCATGCCTAACGCAAAGATTCAGGCCGCTATCGATAAGGCATTTGGCGCTGGCGCTGATGCTGCCGTTTACGAGGAGATCGTTTACGAGGGATACGGTCCTGCAGGCGTCGCAGTTTACGTTGACTGCCTGACCGATAACAAGAACCGTACCGCAGCAGACGTTCGTTCCGCATTTACTCACTCTGGCGGCAACCTTGGTACCGCTGGTTCCGTTGCGTTCCAGTTTGAGCGCAAGGGTTCCATCGCAGTTGACAAGGTTATTGTCTCCGAGGAGAAGAAGGTTGCTGACCGCGAGAACGCTGTCGATGAGGACGAGTTCATGATGGCAGTTGCTGAGGCTGGCGGAAACGATTACGAGGACGCTGGCGATCAGTGGATCGTTTGGACTGCATACGACAAGATGCAGGACGTCCAGAAGGGCCTCGAGGCTCAGGGCATTGAGGTCAAGGGTTCCGAGCTCACCATGGTTCCAACCACCCCAACTGACGTCTCTGTTTCTGATGCAAAGAAGGTTCAGCGTCTTATCGATAAGCTCGACGAGCTCGATGACGTTCAGAACGTCTACAGCACCATGAACATCACCGACGAGATTGCTGCTGCTCTCGAGGAGGAGTAAGCTCTCTGGTCCGCGCCGCGCGACGCCCGGTGCGCGAAGAGCGCGAAGAGCGCGACGCCCGGTGCGCGAAGAACGCGACAGGCGCGACAAAACTGCACTTTAAGGCCCCGCTTACTAGCGGGGCTTTTTGTTTGGGTAGCGTCGATGCTGTCAGAACACACCTATGTCGGATAATCTGCACGTTTTTTGAAGCCCGACCACAGCAAAGTCAGATAATCTGTATATACAGGGCCAAAAACATAACTTACAGGCTTAAAAAACACAGTAAATGATGATAATCTGCGCAAAATGAGACTATTGAGGGGTGATTTTGCAGATTAAGTGACTTTGCTGTGTTTTCAAAATGCCAAAAATAGGTCTCTAAAAAATTTATGCATACAAATGAATTCATCCTCATGAATATCCATGAGGATGAATATTTTCGGATCATGGTAGTTAAAATTTTGATGTGCGATTTGCGAAACGAGAAAACTGACAGCTCCGACAGCCCCAACAGCTGAAAGCCAACTACCGCGGCAATCCTACAGGCTTACGCGCACAACCTTGCGAACACCAGCGGCTTCGAGGGCTGCTACCTGCGAAATCGA
>CAUORV010000044.1:0-8794 GCA_963507085.1 uncultured Atopobium sp. | reverse complement strand
ACAGCTCCGTCTCTTACAAGAGCTGCGTGTGCTCGTACGCGCTTTCCGTCAAGGCTTGGTGGGGGCTCAGGCTTGCAAGTGAGCGCGCAGAGTCCTGGTCGCAGTGAGGTGGTCTGCAGCTGAAGGCTTTCTGCAAGTTTTGTGGTTGTGAGTCCACCAGTAGCTAGAACCACCGATGATGCATGGACCTTGTGGGTTTTCTCGCCAGCAAAGCATTCTTGGAAGGCAATGTCGAAGCCATTGTGCTGCGGTTTAACTGACGTTACTTCTCGTCCCAGTGCAAATTGCACACCAGCTTTTTGGGCTCGTCTGAGCAACAGTGACTGGATGGAGCTTGCTTGCCTGGTAAGAGGGTACATTCTTCCTTCATCTTCAGTTGCCCACGCAAGACCACTGGACCTAAAGAAAGCCAGGATGTCCGCAAGAAACGTGTTTTTGTCTTTGCAGACAGCCTGGACAAACTCTGGATGAGAGAAATTCTCAAAACTCAAATCAGCATTGGTAAAGTTACAGCGACCGCCACCTGTTGCCAGGATAGTCCTGCCGCTCTCCAGTGCTTTTTCAAAGACAACAACGCGCTTGTTGGCGCCAAGAGCTTCGGCAGCAGTGATGGCAGCGCAGAGTCCTGCTGCGCCACCACCAAGAATTGCAACATCAATGTGGTCTGGCACCAGAAATGCCTGAGCCTGCTTGATGTGCTGAGCTTGTGCTGCTTGTCGTTCTTTAACGCGCGTTGATTGAGCCATAGTAAGAATTACCTTTTGTGTTTTGTAACTTCTAGAAGCTAGAACTTACAGGTCAAGAACACTCTGTGTTGCGTCAGGAACAAGACCTTCAGGAAGCTCGGTGCTAAAGGTTCCTTTATCAGCAATCTGCGCAAAGGTTGCATCCATAGGAAGCTGTCCTAAAGGCTTGAGGTTAAATGCTGCCGCAGTCTCGGCAAGCTTTGATGGACCGTAAGGCTCAATACGCTCATCACAGTGAGGGCAGGTGATATATGCCATGTTCTCAATCAAACCAAGTACAGGTACATGCATCATTTCCGCCATGCGCACTGCCTTGCCCACAACCATCTGAACAAGATCCTGTGGAGAAGAAACAATCACAACACCTTCAACAGGGAGTGACTGGAATACTGTCAGCGCAACATCGCCTGTTCCTGGAGGCATATCAATCAGCAGATAATCAAGGTCGCCCCAGTTGCACTGGCTGTAGAACTGCTGGATAGCGCCAGCAACAACAGGACCTCTCCAGAGAACAGGATCGGTCTCGTTCTGAAGCACCAGGTTAGCGCTCATAATCTTGATACCGTTTGCGTCCTCGATGGGAATAAGCTGCTCTTCAACGCCGTAAGAGCGCTCGTCAGAGATGCCAAACATACGAGGAATTGAAGGACCGGTAATATCACCGTCAAGAATACCAACGCGCTTACCTGCGCGAGCAAGGTTAGTTGCAAGAATACCGGTGACAAAAGACTTGCCAACGCCACCCTTACCAGAAACAACGCCAATAACGTGCTTCACGCTTGAGTGCTGATTAAGTTCAAAGCCCGCTGGTGGCTGTGGCTCTTTCTTTTTGCCGTGAAGTGCGGCGTCAATCTCTTTACGAAGCGCCTCACGGTCAATATCTACGTCTGCCATGTCTCTCCTTATGTAGCAGTTGTATGCAGTAACTACTTAATTCTACCCATAGAACTTTATGGCAAACGAGATAGCTATAATCTTTTCGGCGCACTTTAGCTGAACGTAGGAGGTTCACATGATTTTCTCGTCAATTAAACATTTATCTGAGAATGACTTTGGTCAGAAATATATGGCTTGTGCTGCGGAGTTTTTGGCAACCCACAATCTGGACGAGCTACCTTTGGGCAAGACAGAAATTGATGGAGATAACGTTTTTGTGAACGTCATGGAGTTTGAGCCAGTACTGCCTGGCGAGAAGGACTATGAGGCTCATAAGATTTACGCCGATATTCACGTAGTGATTTCTGGCACCGAAAGCATTGCTGTTGCCCCTCTTGAGCAGTGTGTTCTTAAGGGTGAGTTCAATGCTGACGCTGATTTTGGTGCTTATACCAATCCTGGAGAAGAGACATGGGTCACCCTGCACGCAGGTGATTTTCTGGTGACACCTCCATCTGATGCCCACAAACCAGGCTGCACACTGGAGAAAACTGGCTCTAAGCTTAAAAAAGCTGTGATGAAGGTTCGTATTAAATAGGGAAGTGCGTGCGCCGTGTTTTGGCAGCACTATCTTGGGTATACTAGAACATCAGTACGCACAAATTGCATCTGTGTACTGATGTTGTTTTCTATTGTTTGGCAGTAGGTGCGTCAAAAGAGACGCGCACGTCAAACTGGTTATGTGAGGAACTATGGCTTCAAGCAAAATTGCTATCCGTGGCGCTCGAGAGCACAACCTGCAAGATATTGACATTGATATCCCTCGTGATCAGCTGGTAGTTATTACGGGACTTTCTGGTTCGGGCAAGTCAAGCCTTGCCTTTGACACCATTTACGCAGAGGGACAGCGCCGCTACGTTGAGTCCCTGTCCAGCTATGCCCGTCAGTTCTTGGGACAGATGGATAAGCCAGACCTTGACTCTATTGACGGTCTTTCTCCGGCTGTATCTATTGACCAGAAAACAACTTCTAGAAATCCTCGCTCAACCGTAGGTACTGTTACAGAAATCTATGATTATCTGCGTCTTTTGTATGCTCGTATGGGTACTCCTCACTGCCCTGAGTGTGGACGCGTTATTGAACGCCAGACAACAGATCAGGTTGCCGATAAAATCCTTGAGGCTGGTCAGGGACGCAGAGCCTATGTTCTGGCTCCTGTTGTTTTGGGCCGCAAGGGCGAATACGTCAAGCTTTTTGAGGACCTGCGCAAAGAAGGATTTTCTCGCGTTCGTGTTGACGGCGTTGTACGTGAACTTGATGAAGAAATTACGCTGGGTAAAACGCTCAAGCATGATATTGAGGTTGTCGTTGACCGTATTGTCATCCGTCCGGATTCTTTGGGTCGCATTGTCGAGGGCGTTGAGCAGGCAACTAAGCTTGCCCAGGGCAAGGTAGGCGTATTGCTCCTGGCCGATAAATCCAATCCAGAGTCTATGCCAGAAGAGCTCTTTCAGTACTCGCTGGCGCTTGCTTGTCCTATTCACGGTCACTCTATGGATGACCTGCAGCCTCGAGATTTCTCGTTTAACGCTCCTTACGGCGCCTGTCCTGATTGCGATGGTCTAGGAACTCGCAAAATTATTGATGCTGCGGCACTCATTGCTGATCCAAAACTGTCCGTATCAGAGGGCGTTTTTGGAAGCCTCTTTGGTCACTCCAATTACTATCCTCAGATTTTGTCTGCAGTCTGCAAGCATTTTGACGTATCTGATACAACACCTTGGAACAAGCTGCCCAAGAAGGTGCAAGACGCCCTTCTCGGCGGTCTTGGTTCTACTAAGATTCGCGTTGATTACAAGACGCGCGACGGTCGCAATACGCATTGGTTTACCACCTTCTCCGGCGTCAGAAAGATTCTTTTTGACAAGTACCAAGAGACCACGTCAGAAAATATGAAGACGCATCTTGAGAAATACATTCGCGAGATGCCTTGTACAACCTGCCATGGAGCTCGCTTAAAACCAGAAATTCTTTCTGTTACCGTTGGCGAGAAGAACATTTGGGAGGTCTGCGAACTCTCTTGTAAGGAGTCATTGGAGTTCTTTAAGCAGCTGACTATTACTGACCGTCAGAAGGTTATTGCAGGCCTTATTGTCAAAGAGATTGTGGCAAGGCTGCAATTCTTGGTAAACGTTGGCTTGGACTACCTCACGCTTTCTCGTGCAGCAGCGTCACTTTCTGGTGGAGAAGCCCAGCGTATTCGCTTGGCAACTCAGATTGGTGCTGGCCTTATGGGCGTCCTCTACATTCTGGACGAGCCTTCTATTGGCCTTCACCAAAGAGACAACAACCGTCTTATTGAGACGCTTAAGCAGCTTAGAGACCGCGGTAATACCGTACTTGTTGTTGAGCACGATGAAGACACTATTCGCGCAGCTGACTATGTCATTGACATGGGTCCCGGCGCCGGTGAACTTGGTGGTCACGTTGTTGCTGCTGGCACTCCAGAAGAGATTGTTGAAAACCCTGATTCCATCACAGGTGCCTATCTCACGGGAAAGAAGCAGATTAAGCTGCCAGAGACTCGTCGTAAGCCTGGCCGCGGAAAGATCAAGATTACGGGAGCTAGCGCTAACAACCTTAAAAACGTTTCTGCCGCTATTGAGCTGGGTACGTTGACGGTAGTCACAGGCGTTTCTGGTTCTGGTAAGTCTTCTCTGGTTACCGATACCCTTGCGCCCGCGCTTACTAATGCAGTTCAGCACTCAAAGCGTGTGGTAGGAGAGTATAAAAAGCTCGAGGGCGTTGATCTTATCGATAAGGTCATTGATATTGACCAAAGTCCTATTGGTAGAACACCTCGTTCTAATCCAGCAACCTATATTGGTCTTTGGGATGACCTGCGTGCACTGTACGCTTCAGTTCCAGAGTCTCGCGCACGAGGCTACTCAGCTGGTCGTTTCTCGTTTAACGTCCAAGGAGGTCGCTGCGAGGCTTGTAAGGGCGACGGCCAGATCAAGATTGAGATGAACTTCTTGCCTGACGTCTATGTTCCTTGCGAGGTCTGCCACGGTAAGCGTTATAACCGCGAGACGTTAGAGATTCTCTACCACGGCAAGTCTGTCTCTGACGTGCTTGACATGACGGTTCATGAGGCGCTTGCGTTCTTTGCAAATATTCCTCGCATTAAGAACAAACTGCAGACCCTCCACGATGTTGGTCTTGGTTACATTCACCTTGGTCAGCCAGCAACCACGCTCTCTGGTGGCGAGGCACAGCGCGTCAAGCTTGCAAAAGAGCTTCACCGTCAGCAGACTGGTAAAACTCTTTATATTCTGGATGAGCCAACAACTGGTCTTCATTTTGAGGACGTCAGACAGCTTATTGTTGTGCTTGAGCGTCTTGTTGATGCGGGCAACACCGTGCTTGTTATTGAGCACAACTTGGATGTCATCAAGATGGCTGACCGCATTATTGATATGGGTCCAGAAGGTGGCGATGGCGGTGGAACCGTAGTTGTTTCTGGTACGCCAGAAAAGGTTGCGGCAACGCCAGAAAGCCACACAGGCAAGTTCCTTAAAGAGATTCTTGACCGCGATAACGCACGTCTAGCTGCAGAGAAAAAAGCTCAGAAGAAGCGCGCATAACATGGCGAGAAAAACAGCAAAGGTTCAAAAGACAAATGCAATGAGGGAGCTTGATGCTGCCAATATTGCTTACGAGTTCCAATCTTATGAGGTAGACGAAGACGTTCCTTCTGGAGAGTTGGGCACTCATATTGCAGAGATGCTTGGAGAAGATCCAGACGCTGCATTCAAAACACTTGTCTGCGTTTCTTCAAGCGGAGAGCATGTAGTGTGCTGCATTCCTGTAGACCAGGAGCTTGATCTTAAAAAGGCTGCAGCGGCATCTGGTCAAAAGAACCTTTCCATGCTGCCTGTTAAAGAGCTTGAGGGCTTAACGGGCTATGTTCGCGGCGGCTGCACTCCCGTTGGTATGAAGAGACAGTTTCCCACTATAATTGACGAGACTGCTCAGCTTTTTGAGCTCATTCATATCTCTGGTGGAAAACGTGGACTCAGTTTGACGCTTTCTCCAGAAGATTTAGCTTCATTTGTATCGGCTACGTTTGCAGATATTGTTCGCGAGGTGCATTAGTGACATATCAGCCCAAACATATGCGACTTTCAGCAGAGTCTTCTGACGGAACCCTGTCTGAAGAAACTCTGAGCAAGGCTCTTGATCAGACCTTTGATGAGCCTCCTGTAGTGGACACCATTGTTGTTCCAGAGACGTTTCATCAACCAATTGAGGATGAAGCCTTTGAGCAGATTGTAAGTCAGAAACTCGAAGAGGCCGCTGCTGAAGAGGGTAACTCTGAGGCAGATAACAGCTCTGTATCAGACGGCAACTTCGACGCAGGTAATTCTTATAGTGAAGAGGCTTCTTCAGATGAAGAGGATGTCTCTAAGCAAAAAGACTTGAGCCGTTCTACCTCTATGATGAGCGTGCTTGTTCTGATTAGTCGTATCACGGGCTTCTTAAGAACCTGGGCTCAGGCATTTGCTATGGGCGCAACCGTTCTTGCAAGCTGCTATTCCATTGCAAACACCCTTCCTGACCAGCTCTATGAGCTTGTTGGTGCGGGAATGCTTACTACAGCTTTCTTGCCGGTATATCTCTCTATTAAGAAGAAGGTCGGACAGGATGAGGCAAATGCCTACACCTCCAACCTGCTTTCCATTGTTGTTGTTGCAACTGGACTTGTTGCTGTTCTAGGTTTCTTCTTTGCTGCAGAAGTGGTGTATACACAGTCCTTCTCGGCAGGTGCTGATTTTGACCCAACGCTGGCAGTGTACTTCTTTAGGTTCTTTGTTATTGAGGTTATGCTGTACTGCTTCTCCACCATTTTCTCTGGTGTTTTGAATGCAGAAAGAGACTACCTCTGGCCAGCCGCGGCTCCTATTTTTAATAACTTTGTGACTACAGCCTCGTTCTTTGCGTATGCTTTCTTGGTTAACACTAACCCTGAGCTGGGTCTTCTTATTCTTGCATTGGGAAATCCACTGGGCGTATTGATTCAGGTTCTGATTCAGGTTCCATCACTTAAACGCAAGGGGATTAAGCTCTCGTGGAGAATTAACCTCAAAGACCCTGCGCTTAAAGAGACGCTTAAGATTGGCGCGCCTGCTCTGATTGTTGTGGTTGCCACGTTTGTAACTATGTCGGTTCAGACAAGCTCGCAGCTCAGCGTTTCTGCATCGGGCGCTTCCATTGCTGCGTACGCTCGCCTTTGGTACACGCTGCCATATTCCATTTTGACGGTGCCTATTACCACAGCCCTCTTTACGGAGCTGTCCGATAGCTGGGCAAAAGAGAATATGGATCAGTTCAAGAAAGACTTTAAGCACGGTATTAACCAGATTCTTTTCTTTACCGTGCCGTTCATGATGTATCTGATGATCTTCTCGATGCCTCTTGTTTCTATTATTGGAGCAAGCAAGTTCACTGAAGATCAGCTGCTGTTAACCCAGCAATTCTTGATTGGTCAGTCGCTTGCTTTGCCTTTGTATGGCATTGGCATGTACCTGCAAAAAGTCTGTTCTGCTATGCGTCGTATGACGCTCTATGCTATTTCGGCAACACTCGGCTCTGTCGTACAGGTTTTGGTGCTACTGGTGGGTACTTCTCACTTTGGCATGATGTTTGTAGCAACTACCTCTGCCATCTTCTATGTGGTTATCGATACCATTATGTTGATTAGCTTGCGTAAGCACCTTGGTCAGATTGGACTTAAGTCTATGGTGTTTGCGTTTGTCCGCTCAATTCTTTTTGGCCTCGCAGGATCAGCTGCGGCACTCCTGATTATGGTGGGTCTGCGCGCTGTTATTGGCGCACCAGACGGCCGAGCGCTCTATGGCGTGCTGTACTGCATCTTTGCAGGTATCCCAGCTGTTTTGGTTACCTATGGCTTGGCAATCCTCTTCAAATCACCAGAGTCCGCCATGCTTCGTTCACTGGTTTCTCGCGTAAGGTCATAGCATGGCCAGAAGCGGCGCAAAAAACGGCAAAGATAACTCTCAGAACAATCTTGACCCCAACTACGTACCTTCGGGGGCACCAGGTCTTGCACCGTCATTTTCTTCCGAACCTTCAGATGACCTGGTATCCATCAGAGAACAGGTTGATCAGGTTCCTACTAATCCAGGTTGTTACCTCTGGAAAGACGGGTCTGGCAAGGTTATCTATGTAGGCAAGGCTAAAAACCTGCGAGCTCGCATGAGGCAGTACGTCACGCTTCAAGATGACCGTGCCAAGATTCCTCTGATGATGCAGGTTGTACGTAGTTTTGACTACATTGTGGTAGAAAACGAGCACGAGGCATTGGTGCTGGAGCGAAATCTTATTGCTCAGTATCGTCCCTACTTTAACGTGGACTTTAAAGACGATAAGAGCTACCCCTATATTGCTATTACCGAGTCAGATACCTTCCCAGCAATTAAATACACGCGCGAGAAACACAAGAAGGGTACACGCTATTTTGGTCCCTATACCGATTCTTACGCGGCGCGCCAGACTATCGAGACGCTCAGAAAAGTAGTGCCTATCTGCTCCGCTACGTGCGTAGAGTGGAAGCGCGCTAAACGTCTGCTTGAAAAAGATCCTGACGGCGCGGCAGTTGCTAACTTGTTACTTGCAAAGAAGGGGCGTCCTTGTTTTGACTACCACGTAGGAAAAGGTCCTGGTGTGTGCGTGGGCGCTATTGACACCGTTTCCTATGCAAAGAATGTCAGGCAGGTAGAAAACTTCCTCCGCGGAAATCGCTCCGAGATTGTTTCTGAGCTCAAAGATCAGATGCAAGAAGCCGCCGCTGACCTGGATTTTGAGAAGGCGGCTAGGCTCAAGTCCCGCCTGACTTCACTCTCTGATCTTGATGACCGTCAGCAAGTCACGTTTCCTACCTCGGTAAACATTGACCTCATTGGCATTTATCGAGAAGAAACCATCTCTGCTGCCTGCGTGTTTGTTGTGCGAGAAGGTCGTACCATTCGCTCAGTTGAGTTTATCCTGGACAAAGGCTTGGACGTTTCCGAGGAAGAGCTGGTTTCGGGCTTCTTGAAGCGCTACTACGACGAAACCGCTGACATTCCCGCAGAGGTTAACCTGCCCAT
>CAUORV010000043.1:0-8973 GCA_963507085.1 uncultured Atopobium sp. | reverse complement strand
CGCGCACAACCTTGCGAACACCAGCGGCTTCGAGGGCTGCTACCTGCGAAATCGATGCAGATTCGTCCGTCATAAGCACGTCGATATCAGCAGGCGATCCATACTGGAAGCTGGAGTTGACGCCCAGCTTGCTTGCATCGGCCAAGACAATGTGCTGCTCAGAGTGCTTAAGCATCAGCGAGTTCACGCGCATCTCGTTTGAAACCAGCGTGGTAAGGCCGCGCTCAGCTGAAATTCCCGAGCATCCCAAGATGCACTTTGCGGCGCGAATCTGGTTGATTGAAGCAAGGGCAAAATCTCCGGTCAGTGACTTCTTAGCTGGTCGAACTTCTCCACCCGTGACTAAAACGGTCATCGATGGGGGATAGTCGGCGGCCAGAACGCTACCGTTATTGGTAACAACCGTGATGTTTTCGGCGGTAATGAATTCCAGGACTTTTATAGCGGTTGAGCTGGTGTTAATGAAGACCGTGTCGCCATCTTTAATCAGCTTGGCGGCGGCCTGGGCAAGCTTGAACTTCGCGGTTACCTGGTTAGAACTGAGTCCTGTCGAGAGCGGGTCAAGCAGCGTGGCCATGCCATAGCTTCGAGAAATGAGGCCTTGAGCTTCGAGTTCGTCAAGATCGCGGCGGATGGTAAGCGAAGAAACTTCAAATCTATCGGCAAGATCGCTGACGGAAACCTGGCGATATTGTTCAAGAAGGCTCATGATCGAGCTTCTGCGTGATGCTACGAATGAACGACTTGTGGCCATGAATCCCCCAATAGAACTCAACTGCTGATAGACCTGTAGAATTACATTTAACTAATTCAGTTCTGTGAAAAACATCGTACAAATTGACAGCACCTTTTGAATGGTTCTTGAACAATTGTGTAGATGCTTTTCAGTAGATCCGATTGTATCTTACCCTATTCTATGAACGTTTTGAATACTTAAACGGATATTATTTAATGGTCAACGGTTCTTATGACATAAATCTCTAAAGTGAGCATAGATAAGTATTGCTTAACTTCCAACTTTAGCTATACTAACACTATCGATTCGATTGGTAAAACGTTCTAAACGTTCAACAAATAGGGAAATTTGTTATACGGCAAGTCAAATGTCATATAAATTATTTATCTAATTGTTGAAGCGTTCAGAAGATTCAAGTTTTTGTCATTAAGCGATGTGTTCTTGTGTGGTCTTGCTATAGTCCAACACAAGGAAAGATTCACAGTAGCTACTGGAGAGGAGTGAATCGCATGTTACTTCGCGATATTTACGAGCAGAACCATTATGCATTCGTAAAGACCCCTATGACGTGGGAAGAGTCTATTAGAGAGTGCTGCAAACCACTGGAGGCTGACGGAACAGTCAATCCAGAGTATGCAGACGACATTATCGAGTGCGTAAAGAAGTATGGTCCTTACATTGTTATCGTTCCAAACGTTGCAATGCCACACTCTACTGCTCGCATTGGCTCTAATGGCAAGACTGCTATTGGATTTATGCACGCTGATGTTCCTGTTAACTTCGAGGATGGCGACGATGAGAAGCAGGTTAAGACCTTCTTTACTCTGAGCGCAACCGATCAGGAAGCACATCTTAAGAATATGCAGATGCTCGTTCAGGTCCTTATGAATGAAGAGGTCCTTGAGCGCCTGAAGAATATTCAGTCTCCAGAAGAGCTCTTGGAGATCGACAAGCTTATCTCTGAGTAGGCTCGTTTTCTCGCGCGTCGTTTAGGCGCGCACGCGCGACGTCCACGCTCGTTCGCGCTCGTTCGCGCTCGGTCGCGCTCGCCCGCGCTCGGTCGCGCTCGTCCGCGCTCTTGCGCTCGTCAGCGCGCTTTTGTGCCCATCTGGGCAGGTTATTGAGGATTTCCTTTTGTAGTGTGGGCTGCAGAAGGTACGTATGTAGGACCCTTTGAAAGGGGTATCAATGGATATTGTTCTTGGTATTTGGAAATGGTTTGCGAGCAACTTCTTGACTCAGCCAGCCTATTTCATCGGTTTGATTGTTGCTATCGGCTACATTCTTCTTAAGAAGAAGTGGTACGACGTACTCGCTGGCTTCCTTAAGGCAGTCATTGGTTATCAGATCCTCCTGGTTGGTTCCGGCGGCCTGGTAACTGCATTCCGTCCAGTTCTTGTTGGACTTCAGGCTCGCTTCAACCTTTCTGCAATGGTCATTGACCCATACTTTGGCCAGAACGCAGTACAGGCAGGCATGGAGGCAGCTGACGCTCCTGCATTTATCGCAGGTCGTTCCTTCTCCTCCGTTATGCTTCTTCTGCTCTTCGCTTTCATTCTGAACATTGTTCTGGTTGCTTTTAAGAAGCAGACTAAGCTTCGCGCAATCTTTACTACTGGTCACGTCCAGGTTCAGCAGGCAGCAACTGCATTTTGGCTTATCCTCTTCTGCTTCCCACAGCTTAACGACGTTACCATCCTTGCAGTTATGACCGTTCTTCTCGGCCTTTACTGGGCAGTTGGTTCCAACCTTTGTATTGGACCTACCCAGGACCTTACTGATGGCGCTGGTCTTACCGTTGCTCACCAGCAGATGTTTGGCGTCTATTGCGCATCCAAGGCTTCTGAGTGGCTCGCCAAGCACTCCAAGAAGGAGTCCAAGCGTATTGAGGATATCGAGCTTCCAGGCTTCCTTAAGATTTTCAACGAGAACCTCGTTGCAACTGCAATTCTCATGACAGCATTCTTTGGTGTCATCCTTGCTGTTCTTGGCCAGGACTTCCTGCTTGAGAACAAGTTCATGAAGCCAGGTCAGGATTTCTTCTTCTACATCATGACCACTTCCTTCCAGTTTGCTGTTTACCTCTCCATCCTGCAGCTTGGTGTTCGTACCTTCGTTACTGAGCTCACCAACTCCTTCCAGGGTATTTCTAACAAGCTCCTCAAGGGTTCCGTCCCAGGCGTTGACTGCGCAGTTACCTACGGCTTTGGTTCTCCAAACGCAGTTACCCTCGGCTTCCTCATGGGTGCAGCTGGCCAGTTCCTGGCAATCGCAGCTCTGCTGCTTCTGAAATCTCCAGTTGTTGTTATCGCAGGCTTTGTTCCACTGTTCTTCGATAACGCTACCATCGGCGTTTACGCAAACAACAAGGGCGGCCTCCGCGCAGTTCTTATCATGCCTTTCATCTCTGGTCTTCTCCAGGTCTTTGGTTCAGCTCTTATCGCTGGCTGGGTTGGCATGGCTGCATACGGTGGATACCTTGGCATGTGGGACTGGGCAGTTGTCTGGCCAATCATGACCGGCGTCATGAAGTTCCTGTCCTACGCAGGTCTCGCAATTGTTGTTATTGCTCTTATCGCAATCCCACAGCTCCAGTACCGTGCAAACAAGGACACGTACTTCATGGAGGTTGAGGATTACCAGAAGTGCAAGGAAATCCGTGCACAGAAGACCGCCGCAGCTAGTGCGGAAAGCAAGTAGCCCTCTTTCTTCCTACCCTGAGCAGACCCCCATCTGCTCAGGGTTATTAGTAATACTCGGCACATTGATTGATGCACTATTTGCTCTAAAAGCGATGCGCATGGTGCCCAAATGGGTACAAACACAATGTGTCCGTAATCAGTTTGTTTGATCGAAGGAGTCAACATGAACGCAAAGATTTTGGTCGCATGTGCTAACGGCGCAGGTACCTCCCTGATGATGAAGATGACCGCTGAGCGCGTCACTCAGAAGCTCAACATGGGCGTCGATAAGATTCACCACTGCGCACTGTCTGAGGGCGTAAGCTCTGCTCGTCAGTACGACATTGTTTTTGCACCTCTTAACTTCCTGAACATGTACGACGATGCTGCTAAGGCTGGCGTCACCGTCATTGGTCTGCGCAACGTTCTTTCTGACGCAGAGATGGAAGAGAAGCTCAAGGAAACCGGCGCTGCAGAGAAGTTTTCCGCATAGTTTAGGTTTCTAAAGAATCGAGCACTTTAATGACTTTTGAGAAGAAAATTCTTGCCGAGATGCCTAAGTGCTATGCACTTGGCATGTTTGAGGGAGAAGACACACCAAGCTTTTTAGCTGCTGTCGAGAAGGACGGTCCAATCCGTCGTTTTACGCTTGATGGTGAGCCTCTGGAGACTGTTGCTCCAGGCCCTGGCGGCGTCATGACCATTACTCAGGTCCCTGGCAGGAAAGATCAGTTCCTTGCGACCCGCAAGTTCTTCTCGCCAAACTTTGGTGGAGACGACGCGGCAATCGCATCCTATACCAAGCAGGCAGATGGTTCGTGGTCTGAGCAGATTCTCTGCGACCTCCCATATGTTCACCGTTTTGGCATCCTGAAGGCTGCTGACGGTCAGCTTTGGGTTCTTGCTTGCTCTATCAAGGGTGGAGCTGAGACCGGCGTCAAGGATGATTGGCGCACTCCAGGTGCTGTTTGGGCTGCTCCTCTGAGCAACAACCTTGAGCAGTACACAGCAGACAACCAGCTTAAGCTGACTTGTGTTGCTAATTATCAGGTTCAGAATCACGGTTTCTGGACTGCACCTGATAAATCGTATGCTTTGATCTCAACCGCTGCAGGCGTGTTTAGATATGTGCCACCAACCACTCCTGAGGGTTCTTGGGATGTCACCTGCCTTCTGGTCCAGCCAACAAGCGACATTGTTGCAACAGACTTTGACGGCGACGGCAAGCTGGAGATTCTTACCTTCTCCAAGTTCCACGGTGACACGCTGGCAATTTGGCACGAAGGCCAGACTCGCGATCGCTACGAGCAGGTTTGGTGCGACCCACAGAAGCGCAGCTTCCTTCACGCGCTTTGGGCAGCAGACCTTAATGGCGAGAAGTGCGCAGTCATTGGCAACCGCAAAGATGGTCGCGATTTGTTGCTTGTTAGATACGTTGACGGCCAGTACACCGTAGACGTTATCGACCACGACCTCGGACCAGCAAACTGCATGGTGTATAGGCATGATGGCAGCGATTACATTGTTGCTGCATATCGTGAGACAGACCAGCTGGCTCTCTACAAAGTAGTGGAGTAGGGCTGCGTTTTGTAGTGAGCGCTCAGGATAAGCTTCTGAGCATGCAGGCAAAGTCCTGAGCGCTGCTCAACAACCTGCATATACATCAAAGTACTAGTCCTCTGTTTTAAGAAAGGAGCGCGTAATGGCAGATTTGAAAGACGTCACACGCGACAGTTGGATTATGAGCACCTTCCCTGAGTGGGGAACTTGGCTCAACGAAGAGATTGACAATGCCGTAGTAGAGCCAGGCCAGGTTGAGATGTGGTGGCTCGGCTGCGTTGGTATTTGGTTTAAGACTCCTGGTGGAGCAAACGTTGCTGTTGACTTCTGGGCAGGCAATGGTAAGCGCACTCACGGTGACGGCCTCATGAAGCCTGGTCACCAGATGGCAAACATGGCTGGCGTTCGTAAGATGCAGCCAAACCTCCGCAACGTTCCGTTTGTTATTGATCCATTTGCTATCAAGAACCTTGACGCTGTTGTGGTTACTCACATTCATCAGGACCATATGTCCAAGGAGCTTGCAGCTCACGTTGTCAACAACAACATGACTACTACTGACGAGAATGGCAAAGAGATTCCTGTTCCCTTTATTGGTCCTAAGGATGCAGTTGACATTTGGGTTGGCTGGGGTGTTCCACGCGAGCAGTGCATCGTTGTTAAGCCTGGCGACCGCATCAAGGTCAAGGACATGGAGATCGTTGCATACGATTCCTTTGACCGTACCATCATTGTCACCACTACTGATACTTCTGAGAACCGTCCTGACCTCTGGGGTAAGTGCCCAATGGATATGGACGAGAAGGCAGTTAACTACCTCTTTGTCACCCCTGGTGGAAACATCTATCACTCCGGTGACTCTCACTACTCCATCTACTTTGCTAAGCACGGCAAAGACATCGCTCAGGAGTTTGGCGGCGTAGACGTTTGCTTTGGCGCTTTTGGCTGCAACCCAATTGGTATCCAGGACAAGATGGAAGCAACCGATATGCTCCGCATGGCTGAGGCTCTTCAGTCCAAGGTTGTTATCCCAATTCACCACGATGTTTGGACTAACTTCCAGGCTGACGTCCAGGAGATCAAGGTTCTTTGGGAGATGCGTAAGGACCGCCTTGATTACAAGTTCCACCCATTCTTCTGGGAGGTCGGCGGCCACTACACCTATCCACAGGACAAGGATCGCTTTGCTTACCATCACGATCGTGGCTTCCACGATTGCTTCGATCACGAGCCAAACGTTCCATTCCGTAGCGTTCTCTAAGGAGCAGTCTCTATGATGCTTAAAGAACTCCGCGAGGAAGTTTACGAAGCAAATATGGACCTGCCAAAGCATGGCCTGGTAGTCTTTACCTGGGGAAATGCTTCTGGACTTGACCGTGAGCGCGGCTTGTTTGTTATCAAGCCATCGGGCGTCTCCTATGAGGAGCTAAGCCCAGAGAACTTGGTTGTCTGCGACCTTGACGGCAATGTTGTTGAGGGTGAGATGAACCCATCTTCCGATACTCCAACTCATGCATGCTTGTATCGTGCATGGGGCGATAAGATCGGCGGAATTGTTCACACTCACTCAACCCACGCTGTTTCTTGGGCACAGGCAGGACGCTCTATTCCTTGCTATGGCACCACACACGCAGATTATTTCTACGGAGACATTCCTTGCGTGCGCAGCCTTACCAAGGACGAGGTAGAAAGTGCCTATGAGCTTGAGACCGGTAACGTTATTGTTGAGGGCTTTGAAAACTTGGACCCCATTGCGGTTCCTGGAACGCTCCTTCACAACCACGGTCCTTTCTCTTGGGGTAAAGACGCAATGGCTGCTGTGTATCACGCAGTAGTTATTGAGGAGGTTGCTAAGATGGCAACACTCACCGAGCTCAATAACCCTAAGGTTCAGGAGGCACCACAGTACCTTCAGGACAAGCACTACATGCGCAAGCATGGTCCAAATGCCTACTACGGACAGGGTAATCACTAAAGCCTGTTCAGTGAGTAGAATCTGTTTCAATCAGGCGGTCTTTTATAAGGCCGCCTGTTTTTAAAAGGAGAAGTTATGTCCAAGTATCAGCTAGGACTTTACGAGAAGGCCACTCCAACTGATCTTTCTTGGGAGGAGCGTCTGAGCGTAGCAGGAGAGTCTGGCTTTGATTATGTTGAGATCTCCGTTGATGAGTCTGACGCTCGTCTTTCTCGCCTTGAGTGGACTGGTGAGGAGCGTGCAGCAGTTCGTCAGGCAATGGTAAACTCTGGCGTTCGCCTGGGCTCTATGTGCCTTTCTGGTCACCGTAAGTATCCTTTTGGTTCTCGCGACCAGGCAACCCGTGAGCGTGGCCTTGAGATTATGCAGAAGGCGCTTGATCTTGCAGGTGACCTGGGACTTCATACCATTCAGCTTGCTGGCTATGACGTGTACTACGAGGACGGCGCAGAGGATACGCGTAAGTACTTTGAGGAAAACCTGGCAAAGGCTGTAGAAATGGCTGCTAAGGCGGGCATTGTTATGGGTTTTGAGACCATGGAGACTCCTTTTATGGATACGGTCGAGAAGGCCATGCACTACGTGAATCTTATTAACAGCCCGTATCTTGGCGTGTATCCCGACGCTGGTAACCTGACTAATGCATCGTTTATTTACGGCAACACCGTTGCTGACGATATTGCTCTTGGTGCAGGTCACATTTTTGCAGCTCACCTCAAAGAGACTGTTGCTGGTGCATATCGTGAGATTCCATTCTCTACCGGCACCACTGACTACGAGGGAGCTCTCTCGCAGCTTGTTCCTCAGGGTGTTAGACGCTTTGTTGCAGAGATGTGGTACATCGGCAACGAGAACTGGAAAGAAGATCTTGTCTTTGCTTCCACTTACGTTCGCAGCAAAATTGATAAGGCGTTTGAGGGGTAAACGGCCTTTTTGCACTTGTTTTGGGTTTCTCGCCACAGACGGTACATAAGAATCTGTACAATGTGGTTTAGCTCTTTCTTAGTACGACGTACGTTTCCAAACTCGTTTAAGTTTGTACAGGGAAGGATTTATCATGAAGTTCTTTATTGACACGGCAGATATCGATGAGATTTCTGAGGCTCTTAGCTGGGGCTGCCTGGCAGGTGTTACCACCAACCCATCACTGTATGCAAAGATTGGCGGAAAGCTAGCCGACTTTGAGTCTCATATGGTTAAGATTGCACAGCTTTGCGAAGGTCTTCCTGTTTCTGCTGAGTCAACGGCAACAACAACTGAGGGCATGATTGAAGAGGGTCGTCATCTGGCTTCTCTTGCTCCAAACATTGTTGTTAAGCTTCCTATCTGTGCAGAGAGTCTTGCTGCTACCCATCAGCTTGCTTCTGAGGGAATTCGCGTCAACATGACGCTGATTTTCTCGGCACCTCAGGCTCTTCTTGCGGCAAACGCTGGTGCTCGTTATATTTCGCCATTTGTTGGTCGTTTTGATGACATCGGCGAGGACGGCATTGAGCAGCTGGGAACCGTTGTTTCTTGCATTGAGAACTATGCATGGGATAAAAACGTTGATCACACCGTAGAGATTATTACGGCTTCTGTCCGTACGCCAAACCACGTAACACAGGCAGCTCTGCTCGGTGCTGATATTGCAACCGTTCCATTTGGTGCTCTAAAGAAGTGCCTGAAGCACCCTCTGACCGACGCCGGTCTTAAGTCTTTTGAGGCTGACTGGGAAAAGGTTAAGGCTCAGCAATAAATAGTGATTGTGGTACGCCCAGCTTAGGTTGGGCGTACTTGTTTTGAGAGGATGAGAATGGGAACATCTGCATTACCCGAGCGCAACCTCACTGATGATGAGCTTAAGCTTGCAGCCAATACACTGAGGCGCGATGTCATTGACATGCTCGAGAAAAGCAAGTCAGGTCATCCCGGCGGCTCTCTTAGTGCGGCAGATATTGTGGCTACACTGTTCTTCTCGGGAGTAATGAAGTACAACCACAACAACCCAGAGGACCACACCGAGGATAGGTTCTTCCTGT
>CAUORV010000042.1:0-8976 GCA_963507085.1 uncultured Atopobium sp. | reverse complement strand
CCAGAGCTACCTCACGCACATTTCTTCATTACCAAAAAGCCCAAGAGCATCGGTTTTCCGCTTGAGCTTACGGTTGTCACACCTCGTGCAACCTACGAAGATCTTGCAGCACTTAAACCAAGCTACCAGGCTGCAAATATTGCCCTGGCAACCTGTTTAGCTGAGGATTTTCTTGGTCGTCCACTTGATGTAGAGAAAGCGTTTTTCTCCACAACCAGGTGTCCTACGCCTGGTAGGTTCCAGTTGCTTCAGCCTAAGCCTTTAGTGCTTATCGACGCTGCTCATAACCCTCAGTCAATTGAGACATTCTTGACTGCTATCCGCTCAATTGAGCCAGAAGTTACCAATCGCCCTATGCTTTTGACTGCTGTTTTTGCAGATAAAGACGTTAAGGGCATCGCAGAACTTCTCGCCAAAGAGTTCCCTGAGATAGCGGTAACCCAGACGGACAACGAGCGCGCCATGGATGCAGATGAGCTTGCTGAGCTGTACAAAGCCTGCGGCGCCAACGTGGTAGCGGTCTACAGAAGCGTCCCTGAGGCAGTGGATGCCTTGCGCGAGAAGGGCTTTGTGGCATGTGGAACAATTTTACTTGCTGGCGAGGTTGCTGCACAATTTGGTGATGCTTTGGTAAAATAAATTTATCTGCGACATTTCGCTCATTTTTGAGGCAGTTTGTCGTACGATTTAGGAGAGAACAAAAAGCCAGCAGAAGGGGCTGTCAGATGCAGGAGATTCTTGATCAGATTATTACACCTGAGGTACGTATGGTTATTTACCTCATGGTTATTTGCGTCGTAATGCTTTATATCCTTTCTATCATCTACGTTATTCGCGATGCTCAGCGTCGTGGCGCAGAGCCTTGGTGGATGTGGGCAGTCATTTCTGTTGTTCCTGTTGTTGGTCTGCTTGCTTACGTTATTTTGCGTCCAAGCAGCTACCTCATTGACCGTGAGGAGCAGGACTTGGATATTGCCCTTCGTGAGCACCAGCTGTCTCACTACGGCATTTGCCCTAAGTGCTCCGCTCCAATCGACCGCGATTTTATCGTGTGCCCAATCTGCAATACGCAGGTTAGAAACGTTTGCCCAACATGCCATCGTCCACTGAACGCAGACTGGAAGGTTTGCCCTTACTGCCGTACTCGCATTCAATAACGTTTGGTTTTGTTCTTTATGATGGCAATCTGGTGTTTTACAACAGAGACTATGTAGGCGTCTGCTCCTAAGCTCCCGTGTGAGCAGAGTAGGCGCCGTGCCTGTTTCTATGAGTATCTACCTCTGAGGGGTTTTACATGAAGGTTTTATATAACGACGGCCATGTTGGCGAGATTAACAATCCAGCTGAAGAGCTTGAGGTTATTCGCCACGATGCAGCTCACCTGCTTGCTCAGGCTTTGAAGCGTTTGTATCCTCACGCACAGTTTGCCTATGGTCCAGCAACCGAAAATGGTTTCTACTATGACGTTGATCTTGGAGATACCAAGGTTAACGAGGACGATTTCCCAGCTATTGAAGATGAGATGAAGAAGATTGTCAAAGAGAACCTTAAGATTGAGACGTTTGAGCTTCCTCGTGATGAGGCTATTGCTTACATGAAGGAGCGCGGCGAGTCTTACAAGGTTGAGCACATTGGTGATCTTGCTCCTGACGCACACATCACCTTCTACAAGCAGGGTGAATACGTTGACATGTGCGTTGGCCCTCACATGCTCTACACCAAGGGTGTTAAGGCTTTCAAGCTGACCAGCATTTCTGGCGCCTATTGGAAGGCCGATAAGAACAACAAGATGCTCACCAGAATTTATGGTGTTGCCTTTGGTTCCAAAGATGAGCTTGCTCAGTACCTCAAGATGATTGAAGAGGCCGAGAAGCGCGACCACAGGAAGATTGGTCGCGAGATGGAGCTCTTCATGATGTCCGACTTTGGTCCAGGCTCTCCATTCTGGCTTCCAAACGGCATGGCCCTGCGCAACGCTCTGACCGATTACTGGCATGAGATGCAGGCTCGCTTTGGTTACCAGGAGGTTCAGACTCCACTGATCCTCTCGCGTTCCCTTTGGGAGACTTCTGGTCACTGGGATCACTACAAAGAGAATATGTACACCACCACGGTAGATGAAGAGGACTTTGCCATTAAGCCTATGAACTGCCCTGGTGCATGCTTGATTTACAAGTCCAAGCCACGTTCTTATAGGGATCTTCCTATGAAACTGGCGGAGGCTGGTCTTGATCACCGTTACGAGATGAAGGGTGCTCTGCACGGTCTGTTCCGTGTTCGTGAGTTTACTCAGGACGATGCACACCTCTTTATCCGCCCTGATCAGATTACTGAGCAGGTCACGGATGCATCTCACCTCATTACCGCTTACTATGCACAGTTTGGCTTCCCATACCGCGTTGAGCTTTCTACGCGCCCAGAGGATTCTATGGGTTCTGATGAGGATTGGGAGCGTGCTGAGCAGGGCCTGCGCGATGCACTTGAGTCTATGGGCATTGAGTACGTTGTCAACGAGGGTGATGGCGCTTTCTACGGTCCTAAGATTGACTTCCATCTGACCGACTGCCTTGGTCGCTCTTGGCAATGCGGCACCATCCAGCTTGACTTCCAGCTGCCTCACAACTTCCAGCTTGAGTACATTGACTCCGACGGCACCAAGAAGCAGCCAATCATGATTCACCGCGCTGGCTTTGGTTCCTTCGAGCGCTTTATTGGTATTCTGACCGAGAACTACGAAGGCAAGTTCCCTGTCTGGCTGAGCCCATGCCAGGTCAAGGTTCTTCCTGTTTCCGAGAAGTCTCGTCCTTATGCTCATGAGGTTGCCGAGAAGCTCGCAGCTGCTGGTATTCGCGTTAAGGTTGACGACCGTGACGAGAAGATCGGCTATAAGATCCGTGAGGCTCGCTCACTTGACCGTGTTCCTTACATGCTCATCCTTGGCGAGCAGGAGGTTGAGGCAGGAAACATTTCTGTCCGCGACCGTTCCAACGAGACTCACACCGCAGAGCTTGACGAGTTTATTGCTCAGGTTGTCAAAGAGAATGCTGAGCGCGTTGGTTAATAGGGTTTCAGACAAAGTACGGGTTACGGGCGGTACCGCACAGGATGGCGCAGGTGGCACGAAGAGTGTCGGCGCAATCGACGGCGTTACGCAAACCACAACCGACGTTGTCACGCAGACCGTAACCGATGTGACGCAAACCGCAACTGAGGTTGTAGCTGAATACGTAAAAATGACAGGGGCAGGCCGTGCGCGGCTTGTCCCTGTTTCCTATGTAGACGAACTTCTCGCCACACTGGTTGCAGGCGGTGCAACCGTCGTGGAGCCGCTTGCTGGCGTGCCCGTTGAGGCGTGCGACATCAAAGGCAGAGCTGCGGCAGGGGAGCTGCTCGTGGCGGACGTGCGCGCGATTGGTGCAGAGTTCAGCCCCGCATGCCGTCTGGGAGCAGAACTTGCAGTGGCCGAGGACGCTCGGGTGCCGGGATATGTTGTCGTGTGCATGCGGAAGTGCTGCATACCGTGGGTAGCAGAGGCGGTTGAAGCCAAGGCGAGCGCTACAGAGGACGTGACGGTTGCTGCCACGGGAGCGGAATAGCAGGCGAGTACACGGGTTTCTCGCCACGCGGCGAGCGACGCGGCGCAGGTGGTTGCCGCGTACCTGGCGTGCCATCCGCGCGTCGAGGCGGTGCGCTATCCGGGCCTCAAAGCGGATCCAAGTTTTGCGCGCGCAACGTCGCAATTGGTGGGTGGATTTGGCCCGTACGTGGATTACACGTGGAAAGAATCGCCAGGTGAATGGCATAGATTTACAGCAACGGATGAAGACGCCAGAACGCAGATTATAAATTTTGAGAGACTCGGTTAACGGTAAGCACTTGTTTAGCAGACCTTGGTATAATTTGAATTAATGTTCCTAAACAGAAGGGGATTTTATGGCAAAGAAGGCTACTCAAATTGAGGATGTTGATACTTTGCTCAAGCGCCTCGAAGAGATGCGCGAGGCACAGGCAGAGTTTGCAACATTCACTCAGGAGCAGGTCGATAAGATTTTCTATGAAGCTGCTCTTGCGGCCGAGAAAAATCGTATCCCTCTTGCTCGCATGGCAGTTGAAGAAACTGGCATGGGTGTAATGGAAGACAAGGTTATCAAGAACCATTACGCAGCAGAGTACATTTACAACAAGTACAAGGACATGAAGACCTGTGGCGTTGTAGAGGATGATCCAGCTGCAGGTTATCGAGTTGTAGCCGAGCCAATGGGTATCGTAGCTGCAGTTATTCCAACTACTAACCCAACTTCTACCGCAATTTTCAAGACACTTCTTGCTCTGAAGACAAGAAACGCCATTATCATTTCCCCACACCCACGCGCAAAAGAGTGCACTATTGCTGCTGCTCGTATTGTTCGCGATGCTGCCGAGAAGGCCGGCTGCCCCAAGGGTATTATCGACTGGGTACCAGCTCCTACCATTGATATGACTGCAGCAGTCATGAGCAATGCTGACATCATCCTGGCAACCGGTGGCCCAGGTATGGTTAACGCAGCTTACTCTTCTGGTAAGCCAGCTCTTGGCGTTGGACCTGGTAACACTCCTGTTATCATCGACGATACTGCAGACATCAAGCTTGCAGTTAGCTCCATCATCCACTCCAAGACGTTCGACAACGGTATGATCTGCGCTTCCGAGCAGTCTGTTACCGTTCTTGACAGCGTATATGACCAGGTTAAGAAGGAGTTTGCTGATCGCGGCTGCTACTTCCTCCAGGGCAAAGAGCTTGACGCCGTTCGTAAGACCGTCATTGTTAACGGCGCTGTTAACGCAGGCATTGTTGGTAAGTCTGCCCACTTCATTGCAAAGACCGCTGGTGTTGATGTTCCAGAGAAGACCAAGGTTCTTATCGGCGAGGTAACCTCTGTTGAGCCTTCAGAAGAGATGGCTCACGAGAAGCTTTCTCCAGTTCTTGGTATGTATCGTGCAAAGACTTTTGACGAGGCTATTGCTAAGGCTGAGCGTCTTGTTGCTGATGGTGGCTATGGTCACACCAGCTCTCTTTACGTCAACATTAACGAGAAAGAGAAGATTGCTAAGCATCAGGAGGCAATGAAGACCTGCCGTATCCTGATCAACACTCCTTCCTCTCAGGGTGGTATTGGAGACCTCTACAACTTCAAGATGGCTCCATCCCTAACCCTTGGCTGCGGCACCTGGGGCGGCAACTCCGTCTCCGGCAACGTTGGCCCACAGCACCTGCTTAACTACAAGTCTGTTGCAGAGAGGCAAGAGAATATGCTTTGGCTTCGTGTACCTGAGAAGGTCTACTTCAAGAGGGGCTGCATGCCTCTTGCTCTCCGTGAGCTCAAAGAGGTCTATAACAAGAAGCGCGTCTTCATTGTTACAGACCAGTTCCTATACAAGAGTGGCTTCACCAAGACTATCGAGGAGACCCTGGATTCCCTGGGCATTGTTCACTCTTCATTCTGGGATGTTGCTCCAGATCCAACCCTTCAGTGCGCTCTTGAGGGTGTAGCTCGCATTCGCTCCTTCGAGCCAGACTGCATCATCGCAATCGGCGGCGGTTCTGCTATGGACGCAGGTAAGATTATGTGGTCCATGTACGAGAACCCAGAGGAGAAGTTTGAGGACATGGCAGCGGACTTCTTGGATATCCGCAAGCGTGTCTACAACTATCCTAAGATGGGCAACAAGGCATTCTTCGTTGCAATCCCAACCTCTTCTGGTACCGGTTCCGAGGTAACTCCATTTGCCATCATCACTGATGCTGACAACGGCGTTAAGTACCCACTTGCAGACTACGAGTTGCTGCCTAACATGGCAATTGTTGATACCGACAACATGATGAGCCAGCCTAAGGGTCTGACCTCTGCTTCTGGTATCGACGTCCTTACTCACTGCCTCGAGGCATTTGTCTCCATGATGGCATCTGACTACACAGACGGTATGGCTCTTCGTGGTATGAAGCTGGTCTTTGAGTACCTGCCACGTGCTTATGACAATCCAAACGATGTCGAGGCACGCGACCACATGGCAAACGCTTCCTGCTTGGGCGGCCTTGCATTTGCTAACGCATTCCTGGGTGTCAACCACTCCATGGCTCACAAGCTGGGCGCTTTCCACCACATTCCACACGGTTGGGCAAACGCAGTTATCCTTACTCGCGTTATGCGCTACAACGCAGCTGAGCGCCCAACAAAGATGGGTACTTTCCCACAGTACGATCACCCACACACTCTTGCACGTTATGCTGAGGCAGGTCGTTTCTGCGGTGTTACCGGTAAGGATGACCGTGAGGTCTTTGAGAACTTCGTCAAGAAGATTGAGGAGCTCAAGGCATACATTGGCGTCAAGGAGACCATCAAGGATTACGGCGTAGATGAGAAATACTTCCTTGATACTTTGGACGAGATGTCTGAGCAGGCATTCGATGACCAGTGCACTGGCGCAAACCCACGCTACCCACTTGTCTCCGAGATTCGCGAGCTCTACCTGGATGCTTACTACGGTCGCGAGCCAGGCTTCTACGAGGACTAATCCTCGCACCAGCGCGCCGCGTCGCTAGCACGTCCGCCTCGGAGCTCCCACCGCGGAGCGCGTCCACCGCGGAGCGCGTAAAGCACAAAGCAAGAGCCGGTTACCTAAACCCCAGGTAACCGGCTCTTTTGTTGGCTTTCTAAACTTTTCGTCTAACTGCTTGATGGGCAAATTTAAATGAATCCATGTTTCCAGATTCACAAAACACATCTATGTCACATAATCTGTCAAAAAAGGCTATACATTGCTCCAAAAATGCGTGTTTAGTGCAGAATATCTTCATTTGATGTGCTATTGACATCGAATTTTGCAGATTATCTGACTTTGCTGTGTTGTCACATAGGGCAATTTAGGGATAGTTAAACTTTATATATTAGTTCATTCATAAATCTGTATATTGAATCAAGTTTATTCATCAGAATGAATTGCTCATGAGAATACTGGCGCAGCGTCCGCTTGATCCGGTACAGATTGCTGTCTCCCAAGTCTTTTTTAATGCTCAGGAACATATTTTGCATTGCCAGCTGATTCCTGTAGATATCCGCATTTACAAAGTACTCTTTAATACTCACCGAGTTCAGTTCATTAGTTCTTTGATTATCTTTTCTTTGCTGGTAGAAGTCATCATGATACGCACCGTTATATTCGATAGCCACTAAATTTAATCCAGACAAATTTGACTTAGACATCTTGCCAAAAAGTAAATCTAATCTTCTTTCCTTAGCTTGTAACTCCGGGTTTATCTGGTCTTTTATTACATACGATTTATTCAACGCAATCGGCATTTGATTGAAACCACCTTCACAATATGGGAGAGCAGATCTAATTGCCATCTTTACTTCCATGGGAGAGGCTGCATCAGAAAAGAAAAAGCGCATATTCTTTTGTGTGACATGCAATCCAGGAGAATAAGATTCAAGCGCATTTAATAGAGAGGCAAGCTCTTCCGCACTTACCAACGGCGTATTAAATTCGCAGAGGTCACCGTTTGGGAGATGACCATAACTAGCCATCATTAAATTCGCAAGCACAATTTGATGAAGAGCACTTTTATTCCTTGAGAGCAAGCAGACAGCTAAAGCAGGCGAGATACAGTACACGTTTTGTCCAAGATCGATAAGCGAGCCCGCGGGTAAAAGGCACTTAAACTGGTGAGATAATCGCTCATCGCAAAATCTTGATCTCGAATTGTTTCTTAATAGTTCATGAGTAGTTTTTCCTAAGACAATGCCGTATGCTTTCCTTAGAAAACAAAGCTTTTCATCGTATATCTCGGTCGAACACGCTGAATACGTCGCGCGCAAATCCCTTGTTGTCCGTTGCAACAAAACATCTTCATTTCCGCGTATCTTAAGTTGTGCACAGATTTGTAGTGCAGTTTCATGCGAGAAAATAATATCCATTCGTTCCTCCTTAAAATGAGTAACGAATATAACAGCAGGATTTTTCAGCAGTTTGACAGTAATTTGACAGGCTTCCGTTTCTGTTCTGCCTAAACAAAAAAGTCCTCTCATACCTGCAGGTAAAAGAGGGCTTGATAACAGAGCAAATTAAAGTTCAAATGAAACAGTCTAATCAATCATCACAAAACTTATATGACTAATCAAAATGTCAGCTAAACGTGCTTGTAGGTCACAAACTTGAAAGCGACACCTTCTGGAGTCACGCCGCCATCTTCCTCGTTACAAACTTCCCACGCAGGATCTTCGTCCAGGTTGGGGAAGTACGTATCCGCATCAACCACGGTGTCGTGCTTCGTGACGTACGCATAAAAGCACTTGTCGAGAAGAGCGCGGTAAATTGAAGCTCCACCAATAAGCCAGACCTTCTCGGGAGCTTCATCCTCAACTAAACGAAGCGCTTCCTCTGCCGACGACACCACCTCAACGCCTTCGACCTGGTAATCGGCATTTCTAGAAATGACAATGTTGCGGCGACCTTTAAGCGGTCCACCAGGGAAACTCTCCAGCGTCTTTCTGCCCATGACAACCGTGCAACCGCGCGTGTGCTCAACAAAATACTTCATGTCGACCTTGTTGGGGATGAGAAGATCTCCGTCGCATCCGATGCCCCAATCGCGTGTTACAGAAACAATTGCGTTCATGTGGTTCTCCTGGCAAGTATTGTCTTAAATGAAATGATGATCTTAGCTTGAGCGTTAGCTCGGGCGTGCCTGCAACGCCAGCCGGTCCGCTCGTGCGTGCCTGCAACGCCAGCCGCATTCGCTCGGGTGCGCTGCAGCGCCAGCCGCGTCCGCAGCAACCGCGCCTAAACCGCAATCGGAATGTTCTTGATCTGCGGACCGTGCTGATAATCCTCGACAATGAGGTCGTCAGTAGTGAAGTCGTAGAAGTTGGTGACGTTAGGGTTCAGGCTCACCTTTGGCGCATCAAAGGTGGGGCGAGAAATCAATTCTTTAACAAT
>CAUORV010000041.1:0-9013 GCA_963507085.1 uncultured Atopobium sp. | reverse complement strand
TGACCATCTGAGGCAGATACTGCACAAAGAGCTCAATATTCTTATCGAGTGCAAAGAGTGTACGTAGCGTCTCAGTCATGGTGCTCACGAGAGGTTTCCGTAATCCATGTAGTCGTTAAACTCATCTGACTCACTGTTTGTTGTGCCCTGAAAATCGCTTTCAGGTGTCGAGAAACCCGTTGGGCGGAAACCCTCTTTTTTGTATGGATTGCCTGTCAGCGTTTCTGCAGTTGAACAAGCTTTATCGCAAGTTGTTACAATCCAAGCCTCTTTGGTATGAGGGGGAATAGGAACCAGAGGAAACATGTGATGCAAGATGATGTCTTCCTCAACAGGGGTTAAATCAGGGAAATCCTTGCGGGCATTATTAAGTGCATGGCGAGGGTGCGTAAATCCGTGCCAGTTGTCTGGCGCGGCCTCGTGATCGTGCCAATCATAGAGGTAGTAATCATGAAGAAGCGCGCCACGTACAAGGGCTTGCTCGTCAACTTTGATACCAGTATTCATGGCAAAGGCAAGGCTGCTATAAGCAACCGCAATAACGTGGTCGAGAGTGCTGGTAGTTCCATGTTGTGTAAAAGTTGCAAGTTGGTAGAGTCTTCCGGACTTCAGAATAGGAGTCGAAAGCTCATCGAACCTCTCGCGAATTTTAGAAACGTCAACCAAAAAATATCCCATCAACTGTGCGCACACATCAGAATTTTGCGTGCGTACCTTAGCAATGTATCTATAAAAGATTAGTTAATCTGACGGTTACGTGCAATCTTTTTGGCTGAATGTTACGAAAACGAAAGAAAAGAAACGTGCTCCCTGAGAGTATAGAAAGTGCCGTTTACCTGCTCTTATACTTTCTCACTGTAAGGGCTCATGTGGTCCACTACAACGTTTACCGCGCCAGGAAGACACCTAGCAGAATAGGCATAGATGTCGTGGCAGGTGACCTCGCCATTTACTTCCAGTGGCATAGGCGCTGTTGATTCAACGGTAATTTCTTTGCCGCTAAAGCTATTGAGGTAGGGCCTACCAAGCGAGTCTCCCGTGCGATCAAAGAAACCAGAAAGCAGTGGGCGTACCAGCTTTGCAGTCATGTGAGTCTCAATGACAATAACCTCAAGCAGACCGTCATTCATGCGATTACCAGGGGCTAGTTCAATTCCTGCTTGCATCATGGAGCTGTTTGCAATAAGGCAGCCAATGCCCTGAAGCTCATGTACTTTGCCGTCAACAGTAATTTTGAAGTCGTGAACTGGCGGCATAAGGTTGGCTAAGGCCGCAGTAAAGTACGCCGCCTCTCCAAAGGTTTGCTTATGGGGGATGGCTGAGCGCATAATTTCTGCGTCAAGGCCTGTACCGGCCATTAAAGGAACTCCAGCTACATGGGTTTCTCCCGATACCGTGGTCCAGGTAATCTCACCCAGGTCAAGCTGAGCGGTCTGAAGATTTCTGCAGGCCAGCGCCAGTGCGTTAGGTTCAGGAGCGTTTCCAATACTTGCTGCCAGAAGATTAGCGGTTCCAGAAGGGAAGACCAAAATAGGTGTCTGGCATCCTCTAAGGCCATAGAGCAGGCTAGATACGGTGCCATCTCCGCCCGAGAGCACCACTACGTCAAAATCTTCAGGCTGAACAGAACTCAGAACCTCATCTGTGTGCCAATGGCTTTCAACTAGCTTTACCAGGCATTCGTCGCCGCTTTTCAGAAGAGCGCGCTCAAATTCAAAGATTGCGTCAGAGCTAAAACCCGAGCAAGGATTGTGAATGATGAGGGTTCTCATATATCCTCCGAAGATTTGCGACAAGCTGGTATATCATTTTGATACGTATGAGTGTATCGCTTTACGTCAGGTACTTAATCGGCAATTGGATGGACGCATTGTATATAGCAACCTCAGAAGAACTTTCCGCATTTTGTGAGCGAGCAAAGACCTCGCATATCCTTGCAGTTGATACGGAGTTTCTTCGCGAGAAAACCTACTTCCCCAAGCTTTGCCTGGTGCAGGTTTCCACAGGTTCAGAGATTGCTGCGATTGATCCCTTGCTTATCGATGACCTAACTCCGCTTAAAGAGCTCCTGGAAAATCCGCAGATTGTCAAGATTTTCCACGCGTGCTCACAAGACCTTGAAGTCTTGCTAGAAAAAATGGATTGCGCATGCGCTCCTGTATTCGATACGCAGGTAGCAGCTGCATTTTTGGGCATGCGTCAGCAGGTGAGCTACGCCGGTCTGGTAGAAAATTTTGCTAACGTCAAGCTTGCTAAGGCTGAGTCTTTAACAGACTGGTCAAAGCGACCTCTTGATAAAGAGCAGCTGGTATATGCCGAGGATGACGTGAGATATCTTCCCGCAATCTACAATCAAATGGTCGAGAAGCTCATCAAGCTTGATCGTCTGAGCTGGGTAAAGCCAGAGATGGACCAACATACTAATATTGAGCAGTATCGCCGAGACCCCTATCAGGCATATCTCCGTTTAAAACGTTCTGGCTCGCTTACGCGCAGACAACTTGCTATTGCTCGAGAGGTGTGCGCCTGGCGAGAAGAAACTGCTGCTAAAAGAGATGTTCCACGTAAGTGGGTGCTTTCTGACGAACTCATTATTGAGATTTGTCGCCGTGTTCCTACAACACCAGATAGACTACGCAAAATCCGCGGCACTGAGCAAATCTCTCAAGGTGGGGTAGTGCATCTACTAGATGCAATTAAGCGTGGACAAAAGACACCCGCAGATCAGTGTCCAAAAATCGAGCATCATGCTCATCCTTCAGCTGGCTCTGAAGGTGTTGTTGAGCTTATGTATGCTCTTATCAGGATTGTTTCAGAAAAAGAAGGAATTGCATCTCCTTTAATTGCCAATAAAGATGATCTTATTGATCTGCTTTTGGACAAGGTTGATGCAAGGCTTAAAACTGGATGGCGCTATCAATTAGTGGGCAAGCAGCTTGTTGGACTACTCAATGGCGAGGTAGGACTTACCGTCAAAAACGGTCGAGTAGAGCTACTGTAAAAGTAGCGTTTTTCCTAGGTTTAAGCATGATTACTCTTATAAACCTGACTTTTTGTCCGGTGAGTTGGGTATACTCATCTCTATACAAAGATAGGAGAAAAATATGTATTACTCAGGTGCGTTTATCCCATACATTGTTCTAGTAGTTGCCTCGTTGGTGCTCGGATTGGGTACTCAGTGGTACATCAAACATGAATTTAAAAAGTATTCTCTAGTTCCTTCAGGGTTTAATGCCACGGGCGCTTCTGTTGCTCGTACCATGATGGACACTAACGGAGCAGCCAATGTTGGCATCAAGAGAATTTCTGGTGAGCTCACCGATAACTTTGATCCACGTGACAATTGTCTACACCTCTCTGATGCAAATTTCTCTGAGGGTAGCGTAGCTTCAGTTGCTGTTTCTTGTCATGAAGCAGGTCATGCTGTTCAGACCGCTAAGATGTACATGCCATCTCGCGTTCGTTCCGCTCTTGTTCCTGTTGTTAATTTAGCATCCGCAGCATGGATCTATGTCTTTATTGCTGGTGTCTTGCTAAATGTTTCAGGCATGACCGTGCTAGCAATTTGGCTGTATGCATTTACCTTCTTATTTCATATAGTTACGCTTCCTGTAGAGATTGATGCTTCAAGGCGTGGATTAGCCTTTTTGAAGGCAAATGCTCCTGCAGGCTTTGACTACAATGGCGCAAAAAAGGTACTTATTGCCGCTGCTCTTACTTACGTAGCCGCTGCAATGGTTTCTGCACTCCAGCTTCTATATCTGCTTGGTTCTTCCAGAAGCAGGAATTAGTAATGGATCAGATTCAAGAGAAAGAAGATTCTGTTCTTTCAGTATCTGATGCGGTGCTCTTTGCAAAAAATGAAGTTGCCTCAATGCCATCTATGACGGTGGTTGGAGAGGTCTCTGGATTTAGGGGTCCAAACTATAAGTCTGGGCATTGTTACTTTGACGTAAAAGACCCTGTTAGTTCTATGGCAGTTATTGTCTGGTCAAAGATTTATGCTGCTAGTGGCATTACGTTGCAAGACGGCATGAAAATCCAGATGACAGGAAAGTTTGATATTTACGCTTCAAGCGGCAAGCTTTCTTTTCATGCGCGTACTATTCAGATCGCCGGAGAAGGAGACCTTCGCCAAAAGGTGGCACAGCTTGCTAAAAAGCTAGAAAAAGAGGGTCTTACAGACATTTCCAGAAAGCGCTACATTCCAGAGTTTTGCACACGCATTGGTGTAGTTACTTCACTTTCTGGCAGCGTCATTGATGATGTTAAGCGTACGCTTGCGCGCAGAAACCCTCTTGTAGAGCTTGAGGTATCTGGCTGTGCTGTTCAGGGTACTCATGCACCAGCAACTATTATTAGAGCTCTCCAGGTTGCTGCAACTACACAGCCAGATGCAATCTTGCTAGTGCGTGGAGGTGGCTCATTCGAAGATCTTATGTGTTTCAATGATGAGGGAGTAGCTCGCGCTATTGCTGCATGTCCAGTTCCTGTTATCACGGGCATTGGTCATGAACCCGATACCACCATTGCAGATATGGTTTCTGATAGAAGGACCTCAACGCCTACTGCTGCTGCAGAGTCTGTGGCTCCCGCTATTAGTGAGTTACAAACTACGTTTAACAACAGAATTTCTCGCCTTGGAAATGCTACAAGAAAGATTTTGCAGTTCTATAAAACGGGACTTACAACTGTTGGGCAACGCTCCAACTTGGCAATGAAAAATGCTCTAGCAAGTAAACAGTACCAGCTAGAGAAGCTATCAGATCGTCCTTGTTTGAAAGACCCTGCTTATATTATTTCTACAAGAACAGAAGACCTTAATCAGACTGAGCAAAGGCTTATGGACGCTCTGCCAGCGCTTCTTGCAAGAAAGAAAGAGACGCTTTCTGTTGAGTCACAAAGGCTAACCAGAGCTAGTTCTGCCATGCTCCATCCACATGAGACTTTGCTGTCTTCGCTTGCAGGAAAATTAGACGCGCTTTCTCCTCTAAAGGTTCTTACGAGGGGATATGCATATGTCCAAGATGAAAAGGGATCTGTCATTAAAACGGCCAAAGACGCCTCGGTTGGAGATTCATTGCTTGTCAAAATGACGGATGGAACAATTAAGGCAACTGTTTCTGATATTGAGCTTTCATAGATAAGGGGAACAACATGGATACTAAGAAGACTGAAGAGCTGACTTTTAAAGATGCCTCTATCGAGCTTGAGCAGATTGTTCGTAAGCTTGAGGGTACGGATTTGGAGCTCGAGGAGTCTTTGGCTCTGTACGCTCGTGGCGTAGAGCTTGTAAAAGACTTGCGAGGAAGGCTTGATACCGCTGAGCAAAAGGTAAAGGTTTTGCTTGATGAGTCTCAGGCAGGAGCTGCAATTACTGATACAACCGCAGCGCCTTCTACTGCATATTTAGATGAGTAAAGGAGAGGCTATGTCTGATTGCATTTTTTGTAAGCTTGCTAACAAAGAAATCCCTACAGAGTTTCTCTATGAGGATGAAAATGTTGTAGCTTTTAATGACTTAAATCCTCTAACTCCTGTTCACGTTCTTGTTGTACCTAAGAACCACTACGACAACATTATTGATGGTATTCCTGCTGCAACCCTTGAAAGTGTTACTAAGGCTATAGCTGCGGTAACAGAAAAGACAGGAATCAAAGAGTCGGGATTTCGCGTTATTACCAATACTGGAAAGCATGGCGGCCAGTCAGTCAATCACGTCCACTTCCATGTTTTGGGTGGCAGACAACTTAATGATTCAATGGGTGAAGAATAAAAATATTCAAGTTTTTTGCTCGTCTATTTAACTCCGGGGTATCTTGGGGTTTATGATGTCATGCGGTTATGTTTATTTGAAGTAGGAGAGGAAGACTTAGAAGTCTGCACTGCTTCACGGAAAGAGGAGTCACATGAACGTACTGGTTATCAACGCAGGTAGCTCATCTCTTAAGTATCAGCTTCTTGACGTTGACACCCGCGAGGTTTACGCAAAAGGAAACTGCGAGCGTATCGGTATCGAAGGTTCTTTTGTTGGTCACGAGGAGCTTGGTGGAGAGAAGCAGAAGCTTGAGGTTGCTCTTCCTGATCACAAGACTGCTATTAAGCATGTCTTTGACATCCTTAAGACTATTGATAAGCCAATCGATGGCATTGGTCACCGTGTTGTTCAGGGTGGTTGGTACTTCCCAGAGTCTGCTGTTGTAGACGATAAGGTCTTGGCTCAGGTTCGTGAGGTTGCTCCACTTGCTCCTCTTCATAACTATGCTGAGGCTGATGTTATTGAGATTTGCCGTGAACTCTTCCCAGAGGTCGGCAATGTAATCGTTTGCGATACTTCTTTCCACTTCAATATGCCAGAGAAGGCACATCGCTATGCTCTTCCTCGCGATGTTGTTGATAAGTACCACGTCCGCAAGTACGGCGCTCACGGTACTTCTCACCGCTACATTTGGCGCGCAACCAATGAGTTTACCAACGGTCAGACTCACAAGCTGGTTAGCTGCCACCTTGGTTCTGGTGCTTCTCTTTCCGCTATTGAGGATGGTCGCGATCTTGAGACCACCATGGGTCTTACTCCACTTGATGGCCTTATCATGGGCACTCGTTGCGGCACTATTGACCCAGCTACTGTCTTCTATCTCTCTCGCGTTGGTGGTTACTCCATCGATGAGATTGACACTATGATGAACAAGCAGTCTGGCCTTCTCGCTCTGTCTGGTCATTCCGATTCTCGTGATATTGAGGATGGCGCTCACGCTGGCGATAAGGACTGCCTGCTTGCACTTGATATGTTCTATTATCGTACGTCTCAGCTCATCATGGAGATGGCTCAGGCTATGCATGGCTTTGATACCATGGCATTCTCTGCTGGCATTGGTGAGAACTCCGATGAGATGCGTCTTGGCGTTGTCAAAGAGCTTGAGTGGATGGGTGTCAAGATTGATGAGGAGAAGAACAAGGTTCGCTCCGGTGAAATCCGTGACATCTCTGCTCCAGATTCAAAGGTACGCGTCCTGGTTGTACCTACCAACGAGGAATACATGATTGCTCTTGACGTTCAGGAGCTTCTGGGTAAGTAGGCTTTCCTTACAATCCAAAAAAATATTAACTCCCGCACTTCGTGTGGGAGTTTTTTTATGGAGATATAGATAGTTCTTTGACATGAGTACTTTAGAACTTTATATTTTTAAGTAAGAAGTTAGAGTTTCAAAGAAATTTTATTGTTTTGTACAGATATTTGTGTGCAGATAAATAAATCTTTGAACTAGCTGTGAGGAGCATCATGCAGTCTAAGGGTTTAGTTAGCAGGTCTTTGAGCTTTGCGGTTATGTTTGTGCTCACTGTATTTGCTGCGCTCACTGTATTCAACACAAAGGCACAAGCTGTTGAGTACACACCAACTATTTCAAATGCTAGCTATACAACATTAGTTGGTAGTAACGTGCGTGTAAATTTTGATTATGCGCTCAACAATGGTGCCCCTGCACAACCAGGTGATACCTTTACTATTATGCTTCCTCCAGAGCTAGAGAATAATACTCCAGCTCCTTTTGAGGTTATGGGTGTAGATGCAAACGGAAATAGTATTTCTGTTGGTACGGCAACTCCTACCAGTAACCCTAATACCATGACTGTTACCTTCAATAACAATATTGCGGGTCTTCTTAACGTTCATGGCCAGATGTCTTTCTCGCTCAATTGGTCAAGCGCAATTGCACAGAGAGGCAATGGCAGCACTACGCTCAATATTGGTAACACCAGCCTTAACATGACGTATGGCGGTTCTATTGCTGCAATGGATACTGCAATTACTAAGTACAACAGAACTGGCGCAACTGCAGAGACAACCTATACGCTTCCTTCTGGTGCAACTATTACAACTGGAAATGATTATTACGTTACCAGCTGGGTTGTTAACCTAACTCCATCTGATATTACCCAGGTTGGTCTGCTTAATGCCACTGTTAAGGATCAGATTGTAAATCCTTATACCGTTGATGCATCAAAGCTTACTGGTACTGGCGTTAATCCTTCAGATGAGCTTGCTGGTCCATATCTTAAGCACTCTTTTGTTCTCCACCTTGTTAACGGTGCTGTTCAGACTCTCTCTGCAGATCAGATCCTTCCTGCAATTACCTTTACTCCTAATGGTTACACTCTTGATTTTGCTCGACTCAATAATCAGGTTAACTTTGCTGGTTTCCAACCACTTATCCAGGATTGCTGGCTTGAGTACAAGACCATTGTTCCAGCCAACGTTACCCAGGTAGACAATAGAGCAACTCTTGATTTTGATGGCAACACCGATAACTTCACTCGTGAAGGTTGGTGGATTAATCCTCGCGGTGCCGGTACTGCAACTGGCGAGCAGCAGGTAAGCGTTTCTGTATCCAAGGTTTGGGAAGATCAAAATAACGCTGACGGTACTCGTCCTACTTCAGTTACCGTACACCTTTATGCAGACGGCGTAGATACTGGTAAGAGTGAGGTTCTCTCTGACGCAAATGGCTGGACTGCAACATTTAGTAACCTCGATAAGAATCAGGCTGGCACTACAACAGCTATTACGTACACCGTTGCTGAGGACGAGGTTGAGGGATATACCGCAGAGGTAACAGGTGATGTTACCAGTGGCTTTACTATTACTAATACTCACATTCCTCCAACTCCAACCACTCCACCTTCAGAGACTCCTAAGAAGCCAAAGCAGCCAAAGAAGAAGGAGCCTAAGCTTCCTTCAACTGGTGATGCTTCCTTTGCTGCAGCGTCTGTAGCAGCTGCGTCTTCTGTTCTTATTGCAGCTGGTGTTCTTGGTAAGAGGCGCGCTCAGTAACGCACGCTACAACAATGTAAGTTAAACGTAAAAGAGCTCGTGAGATTTATTCTGAACTGCCCCCATTTCTTGGACATAAGAAATGGGGGGCAGTTCATATGTGGGTGATTATGATTCTGCAGCGTGTGTTAGCGTCGGCTTTTAGGCCTGGCGCACAAAATAGCGCAGCTTTGGTAGGTT
>CAUORV010000040.1:0-9077 GCA_963507085.1 uncultured Atopobium sp. | reverse complement strand
CATTTCAGCTTTAACGTTATATGCACCCAAGCACAAGCTTGGGTGCATATTTTTTTACGTGAGATATTTTTAACGTCTTGCCAGTAGTTAGGCAATTTTCCAGCCGACGGTTTTCTCGCGCATGTTAACAAAATCAGCGTAGATACCGCCTTCTTTCATGAGAGATTCATGGGTTCCCCGCTGAACAATACGTCCCCTGTCCAGGACAAGTATCTGATTTGCATTGCGTACTGTTTTTAAACGATGAGCAATCATAATGACGGTTTTTGACTTTGTAAGCTCAGCAATTGCACGCTGGAGTTCAAGCTCGTTTTCTGGATCAACATTGGCCGTAGCCTCATCAAGCACCACGATTGGCGCATCTTTTAAAATGGCACGAGCAATAGAGAGACGCTGACGCTCGCCACCAGAGAGCATTGAGCCACCTTCACCTAAACGTGTCTCGTAGCCATTAGGTAATGCCTCAATAAACTCCTCACAACAAGCACGACGAGCAGCATCAACTACCTGTTCATGAGTTGCGCTTGGATTACCAAACTTGATGTTGTTCTCAATAGTGTCATCAAAAAGGAATACGCCCTGGAAAACGGTAGAGAAGTTTTGTAGAAGTGCATCGACTTTATAGTCACGCACATCGCGTCCGCCAAGGGTCACTTGACCTGCATTTACATCCCAAAAACGCTCAATAAGACGGACAAGAGTCGTTTTGCCAGATCCACTTGGCCCCACAATGGCACAAGAGGTGCCTGCGGGAATAGAAAGGCTGACATCTTCAAGAATTTGCCTGTCATCGTAGCCAAACGAAACATGAGAAAGTTCGATGTCGCAAGATGCCGCCTTCTCAAGACCCTCTCCCTCCTCCATTGCGGGGGTGGCGAGAATAGCGTTTGTTTGTTCCATTGCAATTTCAAGATTACGCAGAATAGTTGAGAAACGACCAGCAGATTCTAGGCGACTAAACAACATAAATGACATAACTACTACGGTTAAACAAGCAGCTGTATCCAATGTTCCAGAGAGCCATAAACCAACTGACACCAGGCACATGATAATGCTGGTAGCTTTGGAGATAACCATTTGCAAAACTGAGAAACGAAGCGCCTTAAGCTCGAGGTTAAGTGCTTGAACGCGACAATCGTCAACTGCTTTGGCATATTTTCCTTCAGCATCATCAATAAGAGAAAATGCCCTTACTACACTGATGCCGCGGACATATTCAAGAACAGAGCTTATCAAGGTGGTATTAGCAGCTACATACTTATCTGATACATTGCGCACGTAGGCCTGAAGCAGCTCCATAGTAATGCAGAAAAGAACAAATGTAGCCGCAGTTATAAGGCCTAGTTGCCAACAAAACACAAACAAGAACGCAACAATAATTGCAGTTAAAGCTAATCCACCAACGACCATCATATAGAGCAGACCGCCAAGATTTTGCATTACATCAAGCTGATTAGTCATAACAGCTGTTACTTCACCCAGGCTATTCTCGTTAAAATAACCCATTGGTAAGCGGCGCAGTGTATCTCCAATTTCCGCGCGCTTGGTACCAGCCATACTAAAATTAGCATCACAGAAATTCTCACTCTTAAAGTGAGCGCAAATGAACGCTCCTATAATGCTCAGAAGCATAACTCCCAGCGCAGAAAATATCGTCTGAGTTGAGAGTGTATCCGTAGTAAGAGCAGTAAAAACAATCCAAAGCGCCGTTATTTGTACGCCTTCAAAAAGGCAGCCAATAATGGTAAAGAAAAGGCCCTTATAGAGTTTCTGGCGATAAGAACTTCCAAACTGAAAGTACATTTTTAAGACAGATAACATTGCTACTCCCCTCCTTAAGCCTCATCAAGTGCGCCGATATGAGCGCGATACATGGTTGCATAGAGCGGACATGTCTCCATAAGCTGCTCGTGAGTACCCTCAGCTTCAATGGAGCCATTATTAACAACAACAATTTTGTCGGCATTTTGTACGGTTGATAAACGGTGCGCAATAACCACCAGCGTTTTACCAGCCACCAGCTTTGCAACTGCAGATTCAACCTCTGCTTCTGATTCTGGATCCGCGTAGGCCGTTGCTTCGTCGAGCATGATAATAGGAGCATTTTTGAGCATAGCTCGAGCAATTGCCACGCGCTGACGCTCGCCACCAGAAAGGTGACCTCCCGAGCCTCCTACAACCGTTTGATAACCATGAGGAAGCGATTGGATAAAGTTATGGCAGCCAGAAGCTTTTGCGCAAGCAATTACCTCTTCATCGGTGGCGTCTTTTTTACCCATCCTGATATTTTCCATAATGGTCTCATCAAAAAGGTAACTATCTTGATCAACGTAAGCTACAAGGTCTGCGAGTTGAGATGGAGTGCAGGAGCGAATATCTTGTCCTCCAATAGAAACAGACCCTTCATTTGGATCCCAGAAACCTGCGATAAGCCGTGCAACAGTAGACTTACCTGATCCACTTGGACCAACAAGTGCCGTAACTTGTCCTGGCTCAATATCTAAAGTAATCCCATGGATTACTTCATTGCTTCCGTACGAGAAACGAACATCACTCAGTTTAATTTCAGTCCCCTCAAGTGTGCAGGGAGCCTCAGCTCTAACCTGATCTGGGTAGTTCAATACCTCAGAGATTTCTTTGACAACAGAGCCTACCTGCGCAAGAGAATCCATAAAGCTCATTGCTTCAAAGAGCGGCTGAAAAATACCTAAAGAAAGCACGGCACACATAACAAACGTGGAAGGAAAAAGAGTTCCCTGAAGCACAAACAAGCATCCAAGAGGCAATACCGTTACTAACGTTGCAGGACCAATTGACAACATGGCATCCTGCCAGATTTGGCAATGCTTCATCCAATCAATAAAAGCATGGGCAGAGGCATAAACAGCTTTTGAGAACTTCTCGTAAGAGCTAGCGGACTGCCCAAAAGCCTTAATTACCTCAATTCCTGACACATACTCAACTGAAGCATTATTCATCTCTTTACCAGTTACGATAGTATTCTGATACCAATACTCATAGTCTTTCATCATGCCTGATAAACAGGCAAGTCCTACGATTATGGTCAGTAATGCGGCAAGAGCAAGTCGCCAATCTAAGACAATGAGGTACACAAAAACCGCAAAAGCAGCCGTAAGGTTTGAAGTAAGTTCAGGAACTGCATGGGCAAGTGTGGTTTCAATACTATCGATCTTCTCGACCAAGAGGCGTTTGAGAGAGCCGGATGGCGTATCAAGCACATATCCCATGGGGATAGTTGTCAGCTTCTTTGCCACTCGGGTGCGCATGTTTGCAATTGTCGCAAACGTTGCCTTATGAGAAACGATAGTTGAAAGATGGTGAAAAACTATTTTTACTAAATAACTAAGACCCGCTATAAGTCCCCAATACAGGTAAAACGACCATTCTTGAATTCCATTAAAGATACCAACCACCATGTTGCCTGCGGCAACGTAGGGAACCATTCCTCCCAAAACGCCAATAATAGCAAGGATGACAGAGAGCGCGTACATACTTTTTCTGTCTGACCACTCGAGCAATACTGCAACAGGATTTACTTCAGATTGCTGTGGGGTGCTTTCTGTATTTTGCTTTTCCGAACTAGTTTGACCGCATTTATTTTGATGTTTTGTTGCTTCCATACTGCCTCCTGTCACAAACTCATTACGTGTATCTGTAAATCAGGCTGGCTCTGACAGAAAACTTAACTGCCATAAGTTAGCTATATATAACTATTTATTAGTTTCAAACTGCTGAATAGCTAAAACAAGCTAGTTTTATAAGTAATCGGTAAATGGTAAACACGCTGTCTGTAATTGAGACGTGTAAGCAATCCCATTAAAATACTTATGAAAGCTTAATCTAACCTCAATAATTGGTTAATCTTTATAAGAGACCATGTATCACGAAGACGAGAGGCGTCTTTAACATCTCGAAAGGAAGCTGATCATGGAAAAGCTCGAAAAGGTTGAAGTAATTCGCGAGAAGTGCGGCGTAAGCTACGAGGACGCAAAGGCAGCACTTGACGCTTGTGATGATAATGTTCTTGATGCAATTATTTGGCTCGAGAAGCAGGGCAAGTCTACTAAGCAGACTGCAAACTATACTACTGAGTCAGCTGCACAGTCAGACGTTTCTCCAGAAATGGAAGCAGCTCAAATTGCCTACCAAGAATCAAGCAAAAAGTCTGATTTCTCAGAGAACATGTCTTCTCTTTGGGAAAAGTGCAAAGAGCTGTTCCATAAAAGTGTTGAGACTAAATTTATTGTCACTCGTCGTGGCGAACAGTTCATGGCCATGCCAGTAATTATTCCAATTGTTGGCCTGTTCCTCTGGGGCGCTACGTTCTGGCTACTTATCATTGGTTTGTTCTTTGAGATGCGCTATCACATTCAGGGAGCTTATCCTATTGTTGTCGACGTAAATGAAGCTATGGATAAAGCTGCAGATGCAGCGGGATCCATTAAAAAAGACGTCATCGACAAGAAATAAAATGAAATTGGTTCCAAACCTAAAATAGAAAACTTCGATATTTAGGCGAGAAAATGATTAAGGTTCTTATCGTTGAAGATGAAGAAAAAATTGCACGCTTTATAGAACTCGAACTTAAACATGAGGGATATGAGGTAGACAAAGCACTTGACGGAAGAACCGGAGCTGAAAAAGCACTGTCAAATGACTACGACCTTATCTTGCTTGATGTACTTCTCCCCCAGCTTAATGGTCTAGAAGTTCTCAGAAGGATTCGTCGCGAGAAAAACACGCCAACTATCATGCTTACTGCTCGTGATTCGGTTATGGATAAAGTAGCTGGTCTCGATGCGGGCGCAGATGACTACCTCACCAAACCTTTTGCAATAGAGGAACTTCTCGCCCGCATTCGAGTGGCACTCAAACATTACGAGGCAGACAGTTCAAACTCCCCGACAATTCCTCAAACAGCTGCTACAAGCATCTTTACAATTAAGGGTGTCGCACTTGATGTTGATCGCAGAGAAGTCTGTGTCAAGAACGATACGATTGAACTCACCACTAAGGAATTTGAAGTACTTCGTATGCTCATGGAGCACGCTGGCGTTGTCATGAGCCGTGAGCGTATTGCTTCTGAAGCTTTGGGTTATGAGTTTGTCGGAGAAACTAATAACGTGGATGTACATATTGCCCATCTACGTGCAAAAATTGACGACCGCTATAACATCAAGCTAATTACTACTGTTCGTGGAGTCGGATATGTCATCAGAGAAGCATAATCACTCCACTATACAAGAGCATAAAAAGCCTTTCTTTACTCGTTCTGACTCCTCGACTGCAGGAGTTATTACCTGGGGATTTTGGTGGCGTAAGTTAATGAATTACGTTGGCTTTAATCTCTTTTTACTGGTGAATATTGCACTCGTCTTTATTTATATGTATAACCAGCGTGTTCCACAGGGTACTTTTTACCTCGGATTTTTCCCTACCGAGTCTCACTCTATTTCTCTTATTGGATTCACTTTCTTACACGGGCTCTCAAGCCTTAAATACATTGTTCATGGTCCTACTTTTGGCGCAAAAATATTTGATTTGGGCGTAGATTTAGCTCGTTTCTGGCCCATGTATATTGCAATCCTTATCTGGGAAATCATTGATCTGTTGTCATTCTTCGGTGACATGCGTCGTGTCAGAAGAGCTCTTCAGCCCCTTAACACACTTGCTCTTAAAGCAGATCAACTTGTGAACGTTGATGCGCTTACCACTGATTCCATAACAAACAAAACCCTGGTAAAAGGCGAGAAAATCAAGAGTCTTGAACAGGCAATTGAAGAAGCCAATATTAACGCTCCAAAGATTCAAACGGGCGACCAAGATCTTGCAAGCATTGAGATTGCCTTAAATAAACTGCTTCAACGCATGCAAGAATCAAAGTTACAGCAGATGCGCTTTGTCAATGATGCCAGCCACGAGCTTCGCACTCCTATAGCAGTTATTCGAGGTTATACTGACATGCTGGATCGCTGGGGTAAGACAGATGAAGCGGTACTTGACGAGTCCATTGCTGCCCTCAAATCCGAGAGCGAACACATGCATGAACTTGTTGAGCAGCTCCTCTTCTTAGCACGCGGAGACGCAGGAAGAAATACCCTCACAAAGACTAAGCTTAATCTTGCGCGAATAACTTCTGAGGTATGTGAAGAGTCGGAAATGATTGATCCTACTCACCACTATGCGCTGAAATTTGATCAGAGCACACTGACGGACGATCACTATCAGGTGCTTGCTGATACCGCCATGATCAAACAGTCTATCCGTATCATCGTACAAAATGCTGCTCGATATTCTGCTGCTCAGACCACCATTTCCTTTAACATCGCATATAACGAGAAAACTGTTCAAGTTTCAATCGAAGATGAAGGCATGGGTATGTCCGAAGCAGCAGCTGCTCATATTTTTGAAAGGTTCTGGAGAGCTGATAACGCACGAATTGAAAGCAACGAAGGTTCTGGACTTGGACTATCCATCGCAAAATGGATTGTCGATAATCATGACGGCTCTATTGAGGTACTTTCACGCGAAGGTGTAGGCACACGTTTTACCATCGTTTTACCTCGAGAGATGTCATAGTGAACCCAAAGACACATCCAAAAGTAAAAGGTCCTTCTCGCCAGTCGAGAAGGACCTTTTTGTTGTAACTGAAGTACGAAAGAAGCTAACTTCTAAACGTCAAGCTTACTCTGGTGCAGCTCAACAAACCTCTGCAGCTTTTGAACAACCTGTGGCGTGAGCAGGTCCTTTTTAACCTGCCAAGACCAATTGCCTTCAGCCTTACCAGGAATGTTCATACGAGCATCGTCAGAAAGACCTAAGACGTCCTGTAGCGGCAAAATAACCACTGCATTAGAAGCGCTAACTACTTGCTCCATAAGGTGGTCAAAAATCTGGTGCGATTCATCAGTTGCCTGGCCACCTGTAAAACGAGCTTCTACAAAACCCATAAGCGTTTGCGTATCATGGGTACCGCTGTACACAATAGACTCCTGAGCTGGTGTAAAGGAATATCTACAGTCTCCATCAGCAAACTGAATGACGCTCATGCCCGGAAATCCCGTCTGAGAAAGCAGCGCTCGGACCGCAGGAGTAACCGCTCCTAAATCCTCTGCAATAAAAGGAAGTGGGCCAAGCTGCTTATAAGCAACATCAAACAGCTCATTGCCAGGACCAAACTTGAATGAACCCTCAGCAGCAGTCTTTCCTTGCTCAATAGCATAGTAAGACGTAAAGCCAATAAAATGGTCCAGCCTGGTATAGTCATACAGATAGAAAGACCTGCGGAAACGTTCAATCCACCAGCGATATCCTTCGTCTTTATGAGCTTGCCAGCTGTACGTTGGATTTCCCCACAGCTGGCCATCTTGTGAAAACGCGTCAGCAGGAGCGCCAGCTTGAAGCTCTGTATGGCCCGTATCATCTAGAGCAAAAAGCTCTGGATGTGCCCAAACATCAGCGGAATCTTCCGAAACAAACATGGGCATGTCGCCAATAATCTGAATCCCTTGAGCGCGAGCCTCCGCTAACGTCTGACTCCAAATAACATCAAAAGCAAATTGACGCTTTTGATGAAGTTCGATTACCTGAGCAAGCTCAGGAAGCTCAAGTAGCTCTGGTGACCAGCTGCGATACTGCTTTGGCCACTCCTGCCACACTCCCTCACCAAGAAGGTCTTTGATTGCACGGAACGCCGCATACGAATCAAGCCAATACGAGTTTCTCGCCAGAAATGCCTGGTACTCAACAGCCCGCTTACTCTGAGGCCCATCGCATTCAGAAATGACTTTCTCCATAGCGGCCTGGTCAAGTAAGTTGATGTTTCCTGCAAAAGCAGAAATTCCCGCGTAAGGAGAGCCGTATTCATCGGTTGGACTGACAGGCAAAATCTGCCAATACTTCTGACCGGATTTGGCGAGAAAATCGATGAACTCGGAAGTCTCACGACCAATAACACCAAGCTTCTGACCTGACGTAATTGCGGAGCCCTCATCGGAAGGCAGAGAGGTAATGTGAGCAAGCACTCCCATACCTGGCTCAAGAGGCTTTTGTAGCCTGTGAGTTGGCTGCACGTTTAAGACCGTACATCCAAGCTGCCACAAAAATACCTCTGCTTTGCCGTCCTTAACGGGGACTGCTTGGCCACTAATAACATCAATAACCTGCATGTTTTGAGGTACAGAAACATATACGGTCTTAGCATCTGAGCGGCTCTTATTCACCAGAACACAAATGCCAGAGGCGGCTTTGTTCTGCTCCTCTTGCTGGTCATCTTTTTGAACAGGCTTACGCCAGAAAGCTAAAACATCATCTGAACCACCCTCTGGAACAAACGGTTCAAACGAGCCGTCTACCAGCAGAGGAAGCGTTTTTCTGAGCGCGATGGCATTGCGATAAATGTGCAGGTAATCCAAGTCTGCTCGCGGGCTGCTTCCTGGCCATGGCATAGTTGCGCGATTTGTTGGGTCAACAAATCCCTCAACGCCCATCTCATCGCCGTAGTAGATTGATGGAACACCAGGAAGTGTCATCTGCAGCACAGCCGTCTGCCACATACGAGCCTTAGAAAGACCGCGCTGATCAGCAGAAAGTCTGTACGTTACCTGTTCATGAGCAGAAAGAGAATCAGGAGTAGGAGCTCCAGCAACTACGTTAATCAGTCGCTCTTTATCATGTGTTCCAAACACATTCAAGCAAGAATAAAACGCCTCGTGAGGATAGTTTTCCCACAGTTCCTCAAGAGCAGAAGCTGTTGCCTCAGCACCAACTTCATTCATCAAAAATGAAAGAATAGATTTACGCAGAGGATAATTCATAGGACCGTCAAGCTCAGAGCCCTCAAGATACTGCCTGAGTTTTCCATATGCGCGCTTATTACTTGCGTCCTCCCAGACCTCTCCGATAATGACCGCATCACTACGCTCTGCAAGTGCAGCAGCACGAATCTTCTGAATAAACGAATCGGAAATCTCGTCTGCTACATCTAAGCGCCAACCACGAGAGATCGGAAGAGCGTCGTGAGGGAAAGAGTGTAGATCTCGGTGGTCGCCGTATCA
>CAUORV010000039.1:0-9134 GCA_963507085.1 uncultured Atopobium sp. | reverse complement strand
ACCGTTGTAATCTCAGCTCAAGACCCTTGTGATGATCATAGGAATCCAGCAGACGCTGATAGTCCGGAGCAACAGGCGCCAGCTTCTCTACCAGCGCGTCTGTTGTCTGCCTCACTGATCGTAGGGGCTCGGGGTGGCGTTCACCTTCATTTTCCCCGCTTGCAATACACCAGCGAATGTCTGAACGCACATGGCTTGTATCAAAAGTTTCAACAAAATTAGGTAACCACGTGCTTGGACTTGCCAGAAGATACTGGTCAAATCGGCAGGTTGTCTGCATCTCAAAGAGGCTACACAAACCCGATAATGAGTAGCCAAGCAAAGTAACAGGACATGTGCCCTGAGCGGTATGAGTAGCTAGAGCAGCGTACTTCTCGACAGCTGGGAACACAACGTCCGAAAGAAATTCTTTTCCACATCCTCCAAAATTTGGAGCCTTTGTGCGTACGCTTGTTGCTGGCCAAGGGGAATAGCAGTCTTGATCAGACGGCGCAGTAATGGCAATCCACTGAGGAAGTTTTGCGTGATCGATTTTCCCAGCAGAAATAAGGGTAGCTATCTTTGGCATCAGCAGAGAGCCGTGGAGAATAACAAGAAGACCAGGAACTTCGGAGCGTTCTCCTATTGTGATCGTGCTGTCGGGTAAAGCTGCTAAATCCATGGAAGTCCTCGTCTGTCGTCTGTGAGCCAGCGTCGTCTCGTAGGAGCCACCGTCGCGACTCGTGGAGCCATCCCCGCGGGGAGGCGCCCCTGTAGTGGCGTAGGTATTTTAAGCATTTTTCAATACGTTCGCTTCTCATAACTCAAAATGTAAGATATAGTTAACTTTCAAAAAATTCCGCTGCGTCTGTGCGACATGCTTTGTACGTTGCAGTTTGTACGTTGTACGTTGCGCGCAAAAACGCAGCGTCACTTTAGAGGGGTATCGTATGATAAGAAAAGCCGGACCGTTCCGTCTTTTCATGGGAGTTCTCGTCGCAATTCTGGCGGCGAGCATTGTAATAACTTCAACGATGGGCGCCATTGGTGTGTCCCTACAAGACGCATATGCCGTGCTGACACATCATCTTTTTGGCATGCCGCTACCGGAGGCTCTAGCTGCCGGAGGACCTGTCGAGAAGGTCGTCTGGTCGCTGCGTTTCCCCCGTATCATCTTGGGAGTGGTAGCCGGAGCTGGCCTTGCTCTTTCAGGCGTTGTCATGCAGGCATCGGTTCAAAACACCTTGGCTGAACCGTATATTTTGGGCATTTCATCAGGAGCTTCGTGCGGAGCCACCTGTGCCATCATGCTTGGAGCTGGCGCGGTACACGTTGTGGGAATTTCTTCGGTGCCGCTGTTCTCGTTTATTGGTTCAACAATTGCCACGATTGGCGTTTTGTTGCTGGCATCTACCGGCGGCCATATGACGTCGTCAAAGCTTGTTCTCTCGGGCATGATTTTGAACGCTCTGTTCACGGCGCTGTCTAATTTCATCATCACTATTGCTGCTAACGCTGAGGGCATGATGGATCTGAAGTTTTGGACCATGGGCTCCTTGGCACGAGCAAGCTGGGGAAATGTTGGCGTATCTGTTGTCGTAGTACTTCTCGTCAGTATGTTTTTCTTAACGCAGTTCCGCTCCCTCAACGTGCTTCTAATGGGAGATGAGGCTGCTACAACACTTGGCCTCAATACCAATTTGTGCAGATGGGCATACTTGACCATTTCTGCGCTCATGGTTGGCACGCTTGTTTCATCGGTGGGAACCATCGGTTTTGTTGGCCTTATCATTCCGCATATTGCGCGCTCGTTTGTTGGGTCCGATCACCGAAGACTGGTGCCAACGGCGCTGGTACTTGGAGCTATTTTCATTCTCTGGGCAGATGCCTGTGCTCGAACCATCCTGGGTAACGCCGAGGTTCCTATTGGCATCCTGACCGCTGTGGTTGGCGCGCCGTTCTTTGTCTACATCATGGTTGCCCGCAACTACAGCTTTAGGGATGGTGAGTAGCATGCGCCTTGAAGTGCAAAATGTTTCGGTCACCATTCACAACAAGCCGATTGTAAAGGACGTCTCGCTTAACGTGGCAGATGGCGAGTTTGTGGGCATCCTTGGCCCCAATGGATCTGGCAAGTCTACGCTTTTGCGAGCAATTTATGGCCTTGGTCATCGCTATGACGGCCAGATTTTGTGGGACGATCGCGACGCCACTGAGATATCACGCCGTGACTTTGCGCGCAAAGTTGCAGTTGTAAGCCAGTTTAACTCGCTGTCCTTTGACTTTACCGTTCGCGAGATTGTGTCGCTGGGACGCAGTCCTCATCAGTCGGCGCTGTCAAAAGAGACCGATCACGACGAGTCAATCGTTTCTGACGTCATTCAGAAAGTTGGCCTTTCTCGCTTTGAGGACCGCTCTTTTGCCACGCTTTCAGGTGGCGAGAAACAACGTGTCATGTTGGCTCGTGCGTTGGCTCAGGAACCAGAGTTTCTGGTGCTTGATGAGCCTACTAATCACCTGGATATTACGTACCAGATTGATATTTTGCGCCTTGTTCGCAATCTTGGTATCAGCTGCCTGGCTGTTTTGCATGACATTGTGATGGCAGCTCATTATGTCGACCGCCTGTATTTCTTACAAGAGGGGACTATTGTTTCCGAGGGAACACCTGAGGAGATTGTGACCCCTGAGCTGCTTGCTGATGTGTATGGCGTTGAGGGCATGGTCCGCCCATCAACTGCTGGAAACGGTATCAGCATTGATTACGTGTATTAATCGCCTGTTGAGTATCAACAGATGAATGAAAGGATATCCGATGGATCCTCGTGTAAGTTCAAATCTCTTTACGAGAAGGAATTTTTTGAGCATTGCGGCAGGATTTGCTGCAACTGCTGCTGGACTGGGTCTTACTGCGTGCAACAATGCACCGTCTAGCCCATCTACCCCTGCTACAGAAGAAAAGAAATCGGCCAATACGAGCTATCCAGTATCGTTCAAGCTCTATGACGGTGACGGCAATGAGTTTGAGGCAAAGTTTGATAAGGCTCCTGAGAGTGTTGTTACGCTGACAGACTCCGCAGCCGAGATTCTGCTGCGTCTGGGCCTTGGCTCCAAGATTATTGGTACTATCAAGCCTGATGCACCAATGCCTTCAGATATTGCTGACGAGTATGCGTCCATCAAGCAGCTGGGCGATAAGAAGAGCCTTTCTCGCGAGGTTGTTGTTGCCGCTAATCCAAACCTTATTGTGGGACGTTCCCGTCTCTTCACTTCAAAGGATCAGACTTCTCCAAAGGACTACGCTGACCTTGGAATTTCTGTCTATACCCAGCTGGCATCTTCTGAGCAGGGCGATCCAACGCTTGCCGGAATTATTTCTGATATTAAGAACCTTGGATCTATCTTTGACGTTCAGAGCAATGCCGACACCTATACCGCCGACCTTCAGAAGCGCCTTGATGCCATTAACGAGCGCGTTAAGGCACACGAGAAAGACGCAAAGAAGACCGTGCTGGTTATGACCAACCTCAAGGACGGCACGTTTGGTCTCTTTGGCGGTAGCGAGAAGAGCCTTGAGTTTACTATTATCGACCAGCTTGGAGCTACTCCTGCGACAACCCAGTCTGCAAATGGCCTGACGTATGAGAATCTGATTAAGTTCAACCCTGACGTCATTATCTACGTCACCGCAGAGCGCAATAAGGCAACTGACGCCGCAGCTAAAGACACCCTTCTGGGCGAGAGCTCCCTGCAGAACGTCCCAGCTATTGCCAACAAGAGCATCGTAGAGATTCCATATTCTGAGTACATCGACTACTCGCCACGTGCATTTGATTCTGCCGAGAAGATCCTTGAGGTTCTGTATCCTCAGAAATAGACGTATTTGAACATACGGCGCCGCAGAGACCAAGCAGGAATTTTGTTTCCTGCTTGGTCTTATCTATATACTATTGAAAGGAATACAGAGAGTTTCCTAAACAGATAGAAGAATTCTTATGAATTATGTCCTAAAAGTTCCCGTTGCTGTTTGCGGTGTTGCATTAGGTTTTGCGGCACTTGGAAATCTTTTTAAGGCTTCTTTCGAAGGCTTTTATCTTGCCTGCGGCATACTCTCTATTGCTCTTTTAGCTCTCTATACCCTCAAATTTATGGTGTCGACCAAAGTTGTATTGCGAGAGCTCTCTGATCCAATTGGACTTTCAGTTTCTGCAACGTATCCGATGGCAGTTATGCTGATTTCGGTGTATATGAAGGCCGATATCGGTGATGTAGCACAATTATTTTGGTTTGCAGGAATTGCGTCACACATCCTGTGCATAGCTCTATTTACTTCTCGATATATTGCAAAATTTAATTGGGAGAATGTGCACGCCAGCTGGTTCATTGTGTATGTAGGTATTGTTGTTGCCAGCGTTACAGCGCCAGCGTTTAACTTTGAAACAAGTGTTGGCACGGTTGCATTTTGGTTTGGATTTATCTGCCTTGTGGTGCTTTTGATAGTTGTAAGCATAAAGTATGTTAAATATGGGCCGGTACCTGATTCTGCTGAGTCGCTCGCCTGTATTTATGCAGCTCCAACAAGCCTTTGTATTGCAGGATATATTCAATCTATTACGCCAAAGTCCGTTCCGTTTCTTTTGGTTATGCTGGTAATCGCTTCACTTATTTATGTAATTTCTTTTGTGTGGTGCATCAGATGTCTTACAAAACCGTTCTTTCCTAGTCACGCTGCGTTTACGTTTCCCTTTGTAATTTGTGTTATCGCGCGTACGCAGACGTCAGCATACCTGGCTGAACTCGGCCAGCCCCTCCAATGGCTTGACGGAATAGCCACTGTTGAAACGTTGCTTGTAGCAGGGCTTTGCATTGTTGTGCTTGTACGATTACTTGCGTACGTGCGTGATCAGACTTTGTCTTAAGAGGGACGAAAGAGACGAGTAGTTTGAGGTGATGTTTTGCATTTGTTTTGACAAGAGCTATTGTCTAAAGGTAATGAGAACTTCAAGTATTTTGTCGTCAGGTTTTTATTATTTTTTGCATTTTGTGTTTGCAATATAAACCATTACTACCGCATCAATCGCAATAATACTGCCCGCAATGATTACTGTTGTGTTTGGTATATTTGGACCAAGTAGTGCCATGAAAAAGAGTACTAACGCACTTATAAGCGTGCCAATACCCGCTACAAAACAGAGCTTTTTCTCGTCTATTGCTTTCTTTTCATCTTCAGTCATTGTGTTAAATCCAGCAAGTGAAGCAGCGCCATGACCAGATAGAAGTACAATAGACCAAATGCCAAGAATTGCGGTTAAAGACCAGGATATAACTGAATATAACATCATATTCACTCCAATCAGGAACGAACTGCTTGTTAATTGAATTATACGACTTCGAATTTAATTGGGTAATTGAATAATTCAAGCCCCTTCATTGTTATGTTCGTTAGCAACGATATAGGCCTTTTACTGTCCATTACAGTACCCACTTATATTGGTTTTGAAAAGAATGGGAAGCTTGGTAAGCATGAAAGCAAAGTGAGCTATTAATCTTTTAATAGCTTTATAAAGTAATTCAGCTCTCTAAACCACAAGCTCTCTGAGTATCTGGCTATACGCTACTGAATCACTGGTCATGCGCGCGCAGTGGTCATAGCCCTGCCAGATAGTAAGTGTGGCCTCGGGATACACTTTGGGCAGAATCCGTCTTGCACGTTTCAAATCAAAGTCCTTCTCGCCATACGTGAAGATGCAGTGGCGTTGTACGTCGGGGCTAAGGGTGGGAAGGTCAACGTTGCTGCAGTCGTGAATGATGTTCTTGATGCTTTGGTCGCTCATTGCAACAAAGTGTTCTGACATAGGCTTAGCTGCAACTTTTCCGTAAAGTTGTTCCATCTTTTGCACGGATAACTCGGGGTCTGCAATGGCTTTGCGGTGTTTGGTAAGAAACACTTTCTTGAGCACAAACTCAAGCGCGGAGGCAAGAAATCCTCCTGTCCAGAAGCTTGTTCCCTCAAAGAAGAGGTGGTCAAAGACTAAATCGGGGAACTTGAGGAGCTCAGACAGAACCACTCCACCTAAGGAAGCACCAAAGCCAAGGGAGAGGTGGGTTATGTTGTGCTCCAGTAGCCAGTCGTGAATCTGCACAGCTTCTTGGGACGCCGAGGTGTATTCCGTTGCGTCTTCTTCTCCGTGTGCCGCAAGATCTGGGATCAGATAACGCAGGTCATCACCCATGTTGCTCACAAGAACTGTTTTCATTCCCTCTGCTGACGAGAGCATGGGGTGAATCAGCAACACGGTAGGCGTGGTTTGGGTGCAAACGTTGGGCTCAATGAGGTGCATCTTCATGACAGTCCTCCATCCGTTGTTCACCTGCGATTATATCCCTGGCTGGAGTGCAGATTCGCCGCTTGTTCACCAAAGCTGACATTTTCCGCGCACGGGAGGGATGGAGCTGTGAGGGATGACCGAGAGGGAGGCCCGAGACTTATTTCTGTTCTCGCATTAAATCAAGAAACGCATCAGGCGCATTACTGGTTGAATTCCAAATCTTTGGAAAGCCCCATGCTGTCAGAAGTCTCATAACTGATGGAAAGTTCTCTGGGTATGCATTACGTCCAGCATTCGATAGACTGCCATGCTCTAAAACCGCCTCAAATTCCCACGTAAATGGAGGTCTGCCATTAGTTGGAATAGACTCATAGGTATTCTTCCAGTTAAGAATTCCAGCATCTAAAAATCCACCTAATAATTCACATGATGGTTTGTAGTTTGACCTACATTCTTCGTAGGACACATCATCTGGCCAGTATCCATACCAATCAAGGAGACCAATAGACTGTTCTGGTTTCTCGCCAATTTTATAGAATCCATACCACCCTGCACCGTAACAGCCATCTCTGCGACTGTGTCGTTCAATCCTCAAACGAATTTTCTGGTTTGGCGTATTGCCAACATGTATCAAGAATGACAGTTGCGAACTAGTAAGTAGCAGGGTTCTTTGTTTTTCTTCTTCAGGGGTTGTATTAAGCCATGGAAGTAGTGACAAGATGGCCTCATGCTCCGCTTCAGATTGCCCCCAACCCTCAAAGTTCATACCGTGGTTATTGCGTACATACATGCGCTTAATAACATATGGTGAAAAAACTTTTTGGCACCTAAAGTTATGAATTAACTCTCTACCCATTACAATTCTAATGAGTCCTCGTGAACCTCTATGTTTGCCTAGTACAGCAATCTTTTCGTATCCATCGCCCCATTGAACTGGAAGACAATAAACCTTTGTTCCAGGAGAAAAATGTCGCGTCCCATGAACAACTGTATGGTCTTCTCCAAAAGGATGTTCGTCAATTACGTTACCAACCAGACACCAAATCCATTCTGGGAGTTTATTTGTTTCTACAAAATCCCAGTAATCTCCTTCTGTGCTCGGAGTAGTTTTCTTTTTTCTACGGCCAAAGTCATAGTCTGGTCTGAACATTTTCTTGATATCATCCAATTTGAATAGACATCTATCAAGAAGAGAACTTTCCGCTGCAGTATAGAGAAGTCCAACCCCTTTAGGATCTTCGGTAACGCACTTGGTGATGATTGCATAGATGCATTCTTTGTTTAAAACAAGCTCGTTAATACTAGAAAGTAATTCAGCGTCGTCTCTAATATCTATGCCATAGTTATCAAGAATTTTTTGATAGTTACGAGCGCTCTCTTGTTCGCATATTTCGGAATTAAATAAACAAGCAAATTTTTCCAGCACTCCAGGAATTTGATAATGGGGTATGTCAAACGGCGTGTCGAATAAGCTTACGTTGTTGTCGATGTAGTCGCAAAAATCGTGTAGTTCAACAAAATGCCCAGACCAGGAATTAGTTGTTGCAAGGAACCAGCCAGCTAAATCTGTTAAGTTCTGTACATACATAGACGTCTCCCAAATAGTGAATTCACTTAAGCCAAAACAACAATCACTTAATGCGGTCTACTATCTGCGCACATTAAGTCCAATTTGTGATTCAACTTTCAGCAAGTTTAATAGGAGACGAACTTTTAACTGTCCAGTGTATTACCCATTTAGCTTGCCGCATGAGTGTCATACTCCTGCAAAGTTACATACAGATGTACATAGCCTGTCCTCGCTATATAAAATCTTGCTGATATGAGACACTAAGTAGCGTTAAATAGTCGTGCTGTATACTCAGGATTATGTGAAGTTTGAACGCTTACATTTTGTGGACGTAACTTCTCCACTGATGACAACAAGACAGCATACTGACCCGGTCAAGAAAGGAAGGCTCATGGCATACGAGTCTCGCGAAGAAATTGACAGCAAATATAAGTGGGACCTGTCCTCAATGTTCCCTAGTGACGAGGCATTTGAGGCTGGACTTGAGGAGCTCAAGACTTACTGCCCAAAGCTGCTTGCGTTTAAGGGTAAGATTTCTACCTCCGCACAGGCTCTTCTGGAGTTCCTGCAGCTTGAGGACAAGATGACCCTTCTGCTCTACAAGATTATCAACTACGCTGAGCGCAAGAGTGACGAGGACACCCGCGTTGCTAAGTACCAGGCATACGTCGCAAACGCTACCAGCGCATATACCCAGGTTGGCGAGGCAACTTCTTGGTTTGCCGCAGAGCTTCTTGCTATTCCAGCAGAATCTGTCGAGAAGTTCTATGCAGAGGTTCCAGCTCTTGAGTTCTATCGTCGTAAGCTCAACAAGATCTTGAACCAGCGCGAGCACACCCTTTCTGCTGAGGAAGAGGCTCTTCTGGCACGTGCTGAAGAGCTTGCAGTTCAGCCAACCAACATCTTCTCCATGTTTGATGATGCAGATCTTACCTTTGATAACGCAGTTGACTCTGAGGGCAAGACTCATAAGCTGACCAGCGGTTCATTTGTTCCTCTGCTGATGGATGCCGACCGCGTCCTGCGTGAGTCCGCATTCAAACAGCTCTACAGCCGCTTTGGTGAGTTCCGCAACACCTCCGCTGCAATTCTGACCAGCCAGGTCAAGAACCTGCAGTTCTTCTCGTCATCTAGAAAATATGCAAGCTCCCTTGAGGCTGCTCTTGCAGAGAACGAGATTCCTGTTGAGGTCTACAACAACCTGATTGACGCTGTTCACCAGAACTTCCCAGCGTTCTACAAGTACGTTGACCTGC
>CAUORV010000038.1:0-9204 GCA_963507085.1 uncultured Atopobium sp. | reverse complement strand
CATCAAAGACAAAGTCCATGAGTGGACGAGCGGAGTCTAAGATAGGACGCAGTTTTTCTGCACCAGATTCGGCGAGAAACTCCATGGGGTCCTGGTTATTTGGTAAAACAACACAGAGAAACGCAGCGGTTGTTTTATCGATAAACTTAATAGCACGAGCAGCAGCGTGTTGACCTGCAGCATCACCGTCAAACATGCAAACGATTTTGCGTGCACGCTGGCGATCGATGAGTTTGACGTGCTCAGACGTAAATGCAGTGCCTAGAGCTGCTACAGTGTTGGTAAAACCAGCCTCATGCATGGCAATAACGTCAGTGTAGCCCTCGCAAATAATGGCCTCGGACTGGGCAGCAATAGTCTCTTTTGCAACATCGTAGGCAAAGAGGTGTTTACCTTTATTAAAGACAGAAGTGTCTCTGGTATTAAGGTACTTAGGAGCGTTTTCTACCTTTTTAGTAATTCGACCGCCAAAAGCAATAGTTCTTCCCTGCTCATCATGAATAGGAAACATCACACGATCATAGAACCAGTCGCTGATGCGACCGTTACGCTCAACGGCAAGGTTTGCAGCAATCATCTCTTGCGTGGTATAGCCACATTTACGCAGGTGCGCCACAAGCGCACCTCTACCAGGTGCATATCCCAGCTTCCAGCGCTTGCAGACAGCTGCTCCAAATCCACGACCAGAGAGATATGCACGCGCCGCCTCAGGACCTTCTCCCCTTCCGCGCATAAGCATGGAGTGGAAGTAATTCTCGGCCTCGGTAAGGCACTCAATTAAGCGATTCTTGCGAGGACCCTTAGAAACATGGGCCTCTTCTGAAAGGGTAATTCCGGCTTTATCGGCAAGATATCTGATAGCGTCAGGAAAATCTAGATTTTCTCGCTTCATGACATAGCTAAAGACGTCTCCACCTTCGGAGCAAGCACCAAAGCAGTGCCAGAGACCCGTAGAAGGATTTATCTTGAATGAAGGGCTTTTTTCTTGGTGGAAAGGACAGCATCCCCAATAGTCCTGACCTCGGGGTTTTAGCTCAACTGTCTCGGAAACAAGCGTGACAAAATCTGTGGCTTGTCTTACGCGCTCTTTATCTTCGTCAGTTATCATCTTCCACCTCCCCGCTTCCTAAGTTATATGAAGTCGTACCCAGATTCTGGGCTACCCAATCTATATTTCCACGAACGGCTTGCTTGAGGTCTTCCAGCGAATCAAATTTTTTAGATTCCCTCAGTCTCTTCACAAATACCGTCTGAACCTGCGAATCATATAAGTTACCGCTAAAACCTAGGAGGTTAGCTTCAAGTAAAGGTCCTGTTTGAGACTCAAATGACGGAGCTTTTCCCACATTAACCGCAGCGGGCCATGCTGTTGCGCCGTGAACCACATAGCACGCATACACGCCGTCTTGAGGAATGCAATCACGCAGGTCAAGCGAAACATTTGCAGTTGGAAAACCAAAACCAGTACCCTGGCCTCGACCGTGTTTGACTACGCCACTCACAAAGTGCCAGCGGCCCAACAGGCTTGCTGCTTCCTCAACTTTACCCTGCTCAAGCAAGTCCCTAATGCGAGTTGCAGAGATTTTCTGTCCACCTGAGCAAAAGAGCTCGTGGGCATGAACTTCAAAGCCATGCTTATGCCCAAGCGAGGTGAGCAACGCGCTTCCTTCAGCTCCTTGTGCGCCCAGGCCAAAGTCAGAACCCACATGAACGGACACAGCTGAGACGCTTGGAAGCAGCTTGTCCTCAACGTATTGCGTAGCACTCAATGCCGCAAACTCGCGGGTAAAGTGATGCACCAGAATGCCATCCACTCCCCATGCAGCAAGCGCGCGAAGCCTGTCTTCTCCCGAGAGCAACCGCCGAGGAGATACATCAAACAGCACCTCAACAGGGTCTGGTAAAAACGTCACAGCAACAAGTGGTACATTGCGAGCTTCGGCGTCCTTTTTTGCGCTAGCGAGAAGCCCTTGGTGGCCCTCATGAAGTCCGTCAAAGACACCAAGCACGCACACGCAAGGCTGCCTGTAGCAGTCAGAACGCAGTGTATAGAAGTCGGCATCACCATGCTCAAGCGGAGCCGGCAGATGACTTCCATACAAAACGGATTCTCTTATGCGTTCTACCTTGTTCACGTGCTTCCTTACTTACACAGAATACCTTGAGAGAAGTTAGTCTGACAGACTAGGCAGGAACCTTGCCTTGTCCAAATTCCCACAAGAGCATCATTCCACACAAGGCTGACCAGCGAGTTATGAGCAACCTCAGAAAGATCTTCTGGAATACCAAAACGCTTTCCAACCTCAACACATTTGTATTCTGCTCCAGTCAGCCTGTGCACCGGATAACCAAGAACCTCAGTTGGATTAAGGCGTTTTGCTTCAAGCACTTGATCTGGGCTTTGTTCAAGCTCTTCTAATAAAGCGCAGCTACCAAGCGTAATGGGGCCAGAGAATGTCCTTCTTAGGCCACTAATGTGAGCCTCTGTGCCAAGAGATTGACCCAGGTCTCGAGCAATGCTTCTGATGTAGGTGCCTTTAGAAACATCAAAAGCAACCGTCCACACCAGTGATTCATCCGTAGTAGAAGGTTTGCGCACCGCCAAAAGCGTAGCATCGTAAATAGAGACTCTACGAGCCGCAAGCTCTGGCGTCTTACCTTCACGAACAAGCTGATAGGCACGTTTGCCATCAACAGAGATTGCTGAAACCGCTGGTGGCAGCTGATCTATGGAGCCTACCAACTTTGCGCAGGCCCCACGAGCAAACTCTTCCTCACGCAACTCTGCAGGTACAGGAGCTGTGGCCACAACCTCACCGTCTGCATCATCTGTTGAGGTACGAGCCCCAAACGAAATGTCGGCTACATACCCCTTGCGGTCAAGCGTCAGAAGGCCCAAAAGCTTTGTAGCAAGTCCAATGCCCACTACCAGCACGCCGCTTGCATTAGGATCCAAGGTGCCTGCGTGTCCCACGCGTTTCTCGCCAAATGCACGGCGAACACGAGAAACCACGTCATGGCTGGTTAAGCCAAGCGGCTTATCAACTGCAATAAGTGCGTTAATTCCACTTGCTCCTCGCTTCACCTATGACTCCTTGTCAAGCGCGAGAAGATCAATAAGCAGAGGAACTATCTGGGTAAATACGTCGTCAATGGTGCCTTCAGCGGTAAAGCCTGCAGCAGCAGTGTGGCCACCGCCACCCATTTGGCGAGCTACGCCGGAAATATCAAGTTTGGACTTGGAGCGCAGGTTGCCACGAACTTTTCCGCCGTCAACCTCTTTGAGGAAGAGGGCAATTTCTGTTCCCTCAACGCAACGCACAATGTCTACCAGGCCATCCATCTCGGCAAGAGGAACGCCTGATGCAGAAAGATCTGCGGTGGTGACGTAGCTGTAGGCAACGCGACCCTCACCAAAGGTGCGAATACGACCCATAACCTTTGCGGCAAGATGAAGGTAGGCCAAACGGTCACTCTGATAGACATGAAGTGCAATCTGAGATGGAGAAGCGCCTGCTTCTACCAGCAAACTTGCAACCTCAAAAGCCTCACCGTCAGCGTTTTGGTACTGGAAACGACCAGTATCAGTTACCAGGGCGCACATAAGGCATTGTGCCTCTGATGGAACAAGCTCTGCGCCCAAATGACAGGCAAACTCGGTGATAATGACACCGGTTGCTGCTGCATCAGGACGCACAAGACCTGCATTCCAATACACGTTGTTGTATGGGTGATGGTCAAGCACTGCTACCGTCTTAGAACGGCTCATCAGCGCTTCTGCATCAGCCAAACGACCTGCAGTAGAAAGATCTACGCAGATAAAAAGATCTGGAGTTCCCTCGTACTTATTTGCAGGGACAAAGCTCTCAGTACCATCAAGAAACTTGTAAATGCGTGGTACTTCCCCATCAGCATCTGCCAAAAGATTGGTGACAGTTTTGCTAGGCCATCTTCTCTGAATAATGGAAGAAAGTGCTAATCCAGAGCCAATCGCATCTCCATCAGGAGAAGTATGTGCGCAAACAACGATTGACGAGGCCTGCTCAATCAGAGCTATAACCTCGTCAAACTCTGGACGACTGACTTTTGTATTCAGTGACGTCACTTACTTACGCCTCCTCGTCAGAATTCTCTTCATCAGAAGCTAGAGGGTATCCAAACTCGTCTTTCTCAACACCAAGCGTTGGTGGAACAACCTCAAGGGCTTGAGCAATACGCTCAGCCTCATCGGTAGTAGTATCAATTTTGAAATCAAGCTCAGGGGTTACACGCCAGTTCAGCGCATGACCCAAAAGCGAGCGAATCCTGCCCTTTGCACGCTTGAGAGCTGCAAGGACCTTCTCGTAGCGATCAGGCTCACAACTTACATAGGCGCGCATAAAGGACTTATCAACCGAGACCTCACAGCTTGTGACAGTCACAAGCTGGAGATCAGGGTCGGAAATTTCAAACAAAAGGATCCAGCTGAGCTTTTCTCGAGCAATCTCATTAGTACGACGAGAAAACTGATTCTGTTTCATGCTGTCCCTTCTTACTCGGTACGAGCCACCTGCTCAATGCGATAGCCCTCAAGCTGGTCGCCAGGCTTGATGTCCTGGAAGTTCTCAAGGCCAATACCGCATTCATAGCCGGATTTAACGCTCTTAACGTCGTCTTTGAAGCGCCTGAGCGATGCAATCTTTCCATCGTAGACAACAAAGCCGTCACGGATGAGTCGAATGTTATCGTCGCGAGAAATCTCGCCCTCAGAAATCATGCAGCCGGCAGCAATACCAACCTTAGGTACCTTGAAGGTATCGCGAACTTCAGCAACGCCAGTCTGGACTTCCTGCTCAGTTGGCTTAAGCATACCAATACGAGCAGCGTCAATCTCTTCGATTGCCTTGTAGATGACGCTATAGGTCCTAATCTCAACGCCTACGCGCTCTGCAGCAAGCTTAGCCTTTGCATCTGGACGGACACCAAAGCCAATGATAATTGCGTTGGATGCATCAGCGAGAACAACGTCTGTCTCGGTAATACCACCAACGGCAGAGTGGATGGTGCTGATACGAACCTCGGACTGGTCCATCTTGTCCAGGGAATCCTGGAGAGCCTCGATGGAGCCCTGAACATCAGCCTTGATGATGAGGTTGAGTTCCTTGACGTCACGGTCAGCCATGGTGTCAAAGAGATTCTCGAGGGTAACGTGCTTAACACGGTTCTGCTCTTCAATACGAGCCTTAAGAGCGCGCTGGTCAGCAAGCTCTCGAGCGTCGCGCTCCTCCTGGAAGACACGGAACTCATCGCCTGCGCCAGGAACGGTCTGCAGACCAAGAATCTCAACTGCGTCAGAAGGACCTGCGGTAGTGACTGCGTTGCCCTTAGGATCAAGCATTGCACGGACGCGGCCAAAGGCCATGCCAGCAACAAGAGCATCGCCGATGTGGAGTGTACCGCGTGTAACCAAAACAGTAGCAACAGAACCGCGACCACGGTCAAGCTTAGCCTCAAGAACGTTACCAGAAGCAAAGGTGTCTGGGTTTGCCTTCAGCTCAAGGACATCTGCCTGCAAAAGAATAGTCTCGAGAAGATCGTCGATGCCCAAATTCTGCTTAGCGGAGATATCAACAAACATGTTCTGTCCGCCCCACTCCTCAGGAATAACACCGTACTCAGTGAGCTCCTGACGAACACGGGTAGGATCTGCGCCTGGCTTATCAATCTTGTTGACTGCAACAACAATTGGAACACCAGCAGCCTTTGCGTGGTTGATAGACTCAATGGTCTGAGGCATAACGCCGTCGTCTGCAGCAACAATCAGAATGACAATATCGGTGACCTTTGCACCACGAGCACGCATAGCGGTAAAGGTCTCGTGACCTGGGGTATCAATGAAGGTAATCTCACGGCCGTTAATGGTGACCTGAGAAGCACCGATTGCCTGTGTAATACCACCAGCCTCACCAGCTGCAACGCCGGTGTGACGGATTGCGTCCAGAAGCGATGTCTTACCGTGGTCAACGTGACCCATGACGGTAACTACTGGAGGACGTGGCTTCAAATCCTTAGGATCGTCGTAGAAGGTGAAGGAGTTCTCCTCCTCCTTGGACATAATCTTAATCTGGCGGCCAAGGTCATCAGCAACAATCTCAATAAGCTCATCAGACATGGTCTCGGTAAGCGTCAGAGGATTTCCAAGCAGGAACAGGCGCTTAATGATGTCATTTGCAGGAACACCAAGAAGCTCAGCAAGTTCAGAGACAGTAGAACCCTGAGGGACCTTTACCGTATCAAGCTGGGAAATATCCTGGTCGTTTGCAAGTGCTTCCTCAATACGCTGCTCCATAGCAGCCTCTGCAGCCTGCTTCTGACGACGCTCTTTACGCTTTTTACGGCGTCCAGTGGACTCACGGCTTGCCTCTTCAATAGCAACGCGAGCCTCATCTAAAACGCGGCTTCTGTTGTAAGCCTCAGCCTCACGTGCCATGCGGCTATAACGGTCTTCTCCGTCATCTCCACCGCGACGATTCTTCTTGCGCTTACCGTTTGGACGCTCATCAGACATGGAAGCGTCATCGCGCTCATTCTTGAAGTTATGACGAGAAGGAGCACCACTTGCCTCGCTTGCATTAGCGCGAGCGTGGTTTCTAGGTCCCTTCTCAGCCTTCTTCTGAGCAGCGGACTCCGCTGCCTGCTGCTTCAATACCTCTTCCTGCTGAGCAATCTGGTCAAGCAGGTTATTGAAAGAAGGAGCAGCCTTAGGAGCGGTATCTTTTACGCGGTTACGCTCGGCCTCTTCAGCCTCAAGACGCTTCTTCTCTTCCTCAGCGCGGCGGCGCTCCTCTTCTTTCTTACGAGCAGCCTCCTCTTTTGCGCGCTTCTTCTCTTCCTCTGCACGCTCAGCCTCACGCCTTGCCTCTGCAGCAAGTCGCTCAGCCTCTGCTGCCTCTGCAGCAGCCTTTGCCTCCCTGGCAGCAGCCTCTTCCTCAGCAGCCTTCTGAGCTGCGATTTCAGCGGCACGAGCCTCCATAATAGGCTGGAGTTTCTTACGAACAATAGAGATATATGCATCTTCAAGTGTAGAAGAAGCAGACTTTGCAGGAATCTTCATGTCCGCAAGGTGCTCGAGCAATTCCTTGCTCTGCATACCATATTCTTTGGCAAGGTCATGTACACGCATTTTTGCCATATATGAAAACCTTCCGGTTGACGGGATAGTTACAGGTAGTTGACTAGATCAGTGAGTCTGGATCAGAAGAAATCTCTGCATTCTCCATGTCATCATGAATGCCGCAGAAATCAGAACCAGGTCTTGCCATATTGCGGCAAGGAGTTCCGTTAGGGCTCACATACTTGCAACGATGAGCAATCTCTTCCTCGTCAACAGTCTCTTCAACAACCTCAGGAAGGTTGTTCAGAATGCTTGCAGCAAGGGATTCGTTCTTGATGTCAATGTGAAGACCAGTTAGGCGAGCAGCAAGGCGAGCATTCTGGCCCTCTTTACCAATTGCCAAAGACAGCTGATCATCAGGGACAATAACAGTTGCGTGTCCCGTAGCGCCATCAACAATAACGCGAGAAACGCGTGCAGGTGAAAGTGCAGACGCAACGCAACGAGCAGCATCGTCAAACCAAGGCACAACGTCAACGCGCTCTCCACGGAGCTCAGAAACTACGGTGCGAACACGGCTGCCCTTAGGACCAACGCAAGCACCAACTGGATCAAGGCGCTCGTCAACGGAAGAAACGGCGATCTTGGAACGGACGCCAGCCTCGCGAGCAATGGAGCGGATGCTTACAACACCGTCATAAACCTCTGGAACCTCAAGCTCAAAGAGACGACGGATAAGATCTGGGTGGGTACGAGAAACAACAATTGGTGGACGCTGACGCTCACCACGAACTGCTGGCTGAGTTGCATTAGGATCGCGAACGTCTACGATAATTGCCTTAATGCGCTGGTTGTGAAGGTAACGCTCGCCTGCTGGACGCTCATCGCGCTCATCAGGGAAACGGCGCTGATCAAAGTGTGGAAGCTCTGCCTCAACACCCTCACGAATCTTAATGATGGTGAAATCAGGAGTGGACTGAAGAACAGTACCTGTGATGATGTCACCAATGCGGCCACGGAACTCATCATAAATCTGAGCACGGGCGGCATTGCGCACAAGGGTCTTAATCTCTGCCTTAGCATGCTGTGCAGCAATACGGCTGGTATCTGGAGGAGTTACGTCTACCTCGTCAAACTCAGTGTACTCACCAGTCTCCTCATCTGGCTCACCCTTAGGGACAAGCTCATAGACGTAGACACGACCAGTAGCCCTATCGATGGTGACACGGGCGCCAAAATCAAGATGGAGGACGTCAGCATAGCTTTTTGCCAGAGACTGCTCCAAACGGTCCAGAAGATACAACTCATCGATGTGCTTCTCCTGGCAAAGCAACATCAAAGCTTCCATCATTTCAGATGCCATGAATAATCCTCTCTATCTACTTCTTGGCTGAGGCCGAGAAATCAAAAACTGGTTTAATAACGCACTTCTTTAACTCAGACAAATCAACAGTACAGACCTCATCTTCTGTCTGGATTGAGATAGTTGTACCCTCAATGCCCAAGAGTTTGCCGGTAAATTTACGGCGTCCCTCTGTGGCGGTAGTCTGAAGTTGAATCTCTTCCCCTGCAAAGCGCTCAAAGTCTTTTGCGCGGCGAAGCGGACGTGCCATTCCTGGAGAAGAAACCTCCAAGGTAAATGATGCCGGGAATGGATCAAGCTCATCTATGGTCTCTGAGATCCATGATGTTTCTTGAGCAACTTCATCAAGAGAAATGGTCTCTGCCTTCTCATCATCATGGTCAATTCTTACCCTAACCACAGGATTCTTAGAAGAACCAACAATCTCAACATCAACAATATCAATGTGGTGATTGAGTGCAGCCTGCTCTAGTGCGGACAAGATTTTCTGTGTTGCACCTTCGTTTTGCATTTGACCTCCTCATCTACATACAGAAAGGAAGCGGGGTCAAAACTCAACCCCACTTCCAACTAATAACAACTACGTTTAGAGATATCTTACGAGATAAAGGGCTTCTCGTCAAGTGTTTTTGCTGTTAGGCAACGATATTCACAAGTCGACCCTTAACAACAATGACTTTTCTGATCTCTTTACCCTCAAGCTGATCGGCAATTGCCTCAGTTGCAGCTGCAGTGAGCTCTTCCTCAG
>CAUORV010000037.1:0-9574 GCA_963507085.1 uncultured Atopobium sp. | reverse complement strand
GGCTCTGCATCTGCCTCAACACCCTCAATAGGCATCTGAGTGAGACCATAAGCCTCGCACAAATAACCAAATGCCTGGTGAGAAACAACGATGGTCTTGTTAGGTAGTGAATCCAGACCCTTGTGGAACTCATTATCAAGCGTATCAAAGTCTGCATTTGCTTTATCAAGATTGGCAGCATACTCTGACTTGTGCTCAGAGTCCTTCTCGGAAAGGGCATCACAAATATTCTTCATCTGAATCTTTGCATTCAGAGGGCTCAGCCAAACGTGAGGGTCAGTTCCGCCATGGTCGTGATCGTGGTCATGATCATGGTCGTCTTTCTTCTCCTCATGATCGTGATCATCGTCCTCTTCAAGCTCAAGAAGTTTGACGTCTTTGCTGGTCTCAACTGCTGTAAGTTTTGTGCCAGAACCAAGTCCATCAAGTACGTCCTTGACCCAGTGCTCCATACCAGCACCGTTGTAAATCAAGAAGTCTGCTTCCTGGATAGTCTTCATATCCTTGCTGGATGGCTCCCAATCATGTGGCTCAGTACCTGCTGGAACGAGGCATGTTACCTCAGCATGATCGCCAGCAATGCGCTTTGCAAAATCGTACATAGGATAAAAACTTGCAACAATGCTGAGCTTCTTCTGGTCTTTGTTATCAGAAGCTCCTTCTTGCTTTTGAGCCTCAGGCTTGCAGCCAGCAAGAATAGCACTCACGCCAAAAGCGGAAGCTACAAGTGCGCTACGACGAGAAACGGTTGGATTCAAATTCATGTTACATCTCCCAAAACTATAAAAACCAATACGGTGTAGTGCCAAATTCTTCAAACAAAATCGTGCGATTGTCCTCGCTACCAAGCATAAAAACATGGCGAGAAACCCATGTTTCTCCTCACTTCTTTGCCTTTCTACTCACTTCTCATCATCTGAACATGCATTCATGCTTCCCCTTTAGCACGAAAGCGGGCTGTCTTCCGACAGTCCGCTTTCTAAAAGTTAGCCTTAGTATACATATTCCAATTCAAGTCAACGATAAATTTCTTATCTTTTCCGCAAACGGAATTGGAATAAACAGGTTAACTGTTTTATCTCTTGCTAACCTACTGATCTTTCTCCGCATACGGAGTAATAATCAGATCTCCACTATTATACTCACCCAAATAAACCTCTGAAGCAGACTTATAACCTTGATGCTCAAGTTCTCTTTCAAGCCAATTCTCTTCCAGGTCCAGCGTCTCAAGAATGTTCGTCTGAACTTGTCCGTCAGTAATAAGCGGGAATCTAACGTTCTCTTCTCCTTTTTTAACAATAATCAACTGTCCATTTTGCTCAAGAATGGCACGCTTAACGTCTGAGATATAATTCACTCCTGCCTGGCGAAGCTTCAGCGACACATCGTAGGCAGTGAGACCCATAGACCTACAGTTGTCTACAAGCAGCTTGCCCTTATCAATAACAATAACAGGACGTCCATCAATCAACTGCTTGACCAGCATATTGTTTGTTCTCAGCCATTTGAGAACCATAACAATAATGAGCCAAATAAGCAGGACAAGGGTGAACTGCAAAATGGTAATTGAACTGTTGTAGATCATGCCGCCAACAATGCCGCCAAGTACAAAGTTTTGAACCTGGTCAATTGCTGCAGTTGGTGCTAGGTTTCCTTTTCCGCTGACGTTAATAGCAAGAACGAGCGAGAAAAGACCGATGCACAATTTAATGGCAACTTCTAAATAAAAGTTCATCGATCTACTCCTCTACATGCTTAATGTCATTACCAATGAGATTGATCTGTTCAATGACATAGTCATTCTCGGTATTTTTCAAAACGTGATAATACTTACCGTCAACCTCAAGATACGAGGGATTTCCCTGGCTATCAAAGGCAATGTACACGTGGTCAAAATCAACCTCAAGGCGTCGAGCAATGTTTTCTTGTGAGGCAATAATTGACTCATAGTGCTTAGTTGCTTGGTTGACCTCTAACACACGATCGAGCTGCAGAAGTCCAAGAAAAATGAGCGAGAACAGCGCAATGAGCGCCAGCTCACGATACTTAGAATTCTTTCTATCACGCATGTAATGCACAAGCGAGAAGATCATTAGAAGTGCAACAAGGCCAAATAGAACAAGCTGAGTCCAGTCAAATACTGTTGCATGGTGAATTAAATAGTTATGGGAATAGAACTCCATAGGCTTCCTTTAGTTTGCATTACTCAAGATCTGCTGCTTATGCCTTGTAAACGCTCTTTCCGCCGAGGAACGTCTCTTCAAGCTGAAGATCTTTTGTAACAACAATAAAGTCAGCATCATATCCAGGACGGATGAAGCCACAAACATCATCAATTCCACAGGAGCGAGCTGGGTTTTCTGAAGCCATGCGAACTGCTTCTTCAGCAGATACAATGCCCCAGTCAAAAACGTTCTTCACGCCTTCAAACAAACGAAGGATTGAACCAGCAAGGCTATGAGACTCATCCATCAAACGAGCAGTTCCGCCTTCAACAACAACAGGGAAATCGCCAAGCTTGTACTGTCCGTTAGGCATACCACCTGCACGCATGCAGTCGGTAATGAGAACGGTGTGGTCATATCCCTTTGCATTTACCAGAGCACGAACGGCAATAGGATTGAGGTGGTGACCATCGCAAATAGCCTCTGCATAAGTACCGTGAGTAGTCATAGCAGCGCCAACCATACCTGGCTCGCGATGGTGAAGACCACTCATGCCGTTATAGGTATGAACAAAAATGTCTGCACCAGCGTTTACGCAGGCAAGAGCCTCCTCATACGTTGCATCGGAGTGACCAAGTGCAACATGAACACCGCGGTCTGCCATCTCTGCACAGAACTCTGGAGCACCATCGCGCTCTGGAGCAATAGCAATCTTGGCAATCCAGCCGTCAGCACGCTCCTGCCACTCATCAAAGACCTCTACATCTGGATCAAGGAAGTACGCAGGATTCTGGGCACCCTTGTGTTTCTCGGTAAAGAAAGGTCCCTCTAGGAAGATGCCCTGGATGCGAGCAGCATCAATACCGTTTGCCGCAATTCCCTCTGCTGCATCAGCAACGGACTCACAAGCATCACCAGTTTGCTCAACGCTTGCGGTTAGTGTTGTTGGAAGCCAAGAAGTTACGCCGTTAGAGAGCAAACCCTGGGCAATCTCAATGACGCCATCAGGATCGCAGTCCATAATATCGTGGTCCAGGAAGCCATGGATATGTGTATCAACAAGGCCAGGAGCCACCCAAGAACCAGTGCGGTCAACAATCTCACACTCTGGCTTCTCTTTAGTAAAGTGGCCAAATACACCGTCTTCTACGAGCAAATATCCTGGACCAGAAGTTGCTCCTGGCAAAAAGAACTTATCTGCTTTAACTGCAAATGTACTCATACGTACCTCAATCATTCTCAAAAGGACGCGCCATAGGCACGTCCTTCTTAGTAATTCCTATAGTGAGTGAATTGTAACACCCTTAACCACTCGATTAACCTGACCAGTTGGAGAAGGTGTGTCCGGTTTGTTATTGACACGAACTGAGTTCAAGAGTGCCACCACTTGAGCAACCATTACAAAAGGCAGAGCCAAATAAGGTGCTGGTAGAGGCTCTGTAAATACTGGAAGACTAAACGTTCTTCCCGTAAAGTTTGTTGCCCCCTCTTGCTCAATACCAATAGTCAGAGCAGCAATCTGATCTCCCTTAATCTCGTCAAGAATATCCAGATCATATTGACGCGTATAAGGGTTATTGGAAACAAAATCAAACACCAGGGTGTGCTCGTCGACAAACGACTTTGGTCCGTGGCGATATCCCATCGAGGAATCCCACGACGTTGCATTAATACCAGCTGCAAGCTCCAAAATCTTAAGCTGAGCCTCATGAGCAAGACCCACAAAAGGACCAGAACCCAAATAGGTAATGCGGTTGAAATCGCTCTTGAGCCACTCAGCAATCTCTTCCTCGCGCTCAATTACCTGCCTACCCAGCTCAGCAGCATCAGAAATCCAAGCCTTCTTCTGTGAGTCATCAGCACTATCAAATACCAGCGTTGCAAGAAGTGTCATACAGCTATAAGAGCCGGTCATGGCAAAGCCCTGGTCATTTGCACCAGGAATAAGAAGCAGCAATGTATCGTCTTTACCTGCGGATTCAACGGCAAGTTTTCCTTCAGGAGCGCAGGTAATATTGATAAGCAAAAGATTTTTAACAATCTTGCGAGCAATATTTACTGCAGCAAGACTCTCTGGACTATTACCAGAGCGCGCAAAAGAAACCAGGACCGTTGGGTCATCTGGATCAAGGCTGCCATAAGGATCAGAAACAATATCAGTAGTTGCAACAGACGCAAACTCAAAAGAGCTCTTCTCGCCATGAGAACGAAGATACGGAGTAATGGTATCGCCTACATATGCCGAGGTACCTGCACCCGTAAAGACCACGCGGGTACGACGACCCTCGCCAAGATTGCGAGCACGCTCGACAAACTCTTTAATTGCAGAAAGGTTCTCCTGATAAATGCCAAAGGTAGATACCCAAAGCTCAGGCTGCTGCTTAATCTCGGCAGTTGTAATATGAGCGCCTAGTGCCTTTAGCTCTTCTTGGCTCTTCTTAAACATTGATATCCCTTCTCACAGCTATTTAACTGCGTGTATGTACAATTTTGTATCTAAACTGATCCGCACGAGCCACGCTTAGTGTGAACTCAACAATGATATTTCTGTCATTGTACGTGGTGCGTGTGAGACTCAAAACAGGCGAGCCTTCAGAAATTTGCAATAAAGTGGCGTCATCCGAGCGAGCAATTGAAGCCTTGAACTCCTCTTCTGCTACACCAATCTTTATGTTGTAGTCTTCTTCAAAAATTTGGTAGAGAGATTTTTGCTCAACATCATGAGCAGTAAGCGAGAAAAACTGTGAAACTGGAAGATACGTTACTTCCAGCATCATAGGCACGTCATCGGCACTTCTTAAACGCTTGATGCGGAAGAGTTTCTCGCCAAGAATAACGTGCATATGCTGGGCTAAGAACTTATTAGCCTCAATAGTGTCAAACTCCAGAATAGTTGTCTTAGGAACTCGACCTAACTGACGCTGCTGGTCAGTAAAGCTATAGCCTCCCATAAGGTCTGTTGCACGTTCAGAGACGTCTGCAACAAAGGTACCGCGGCCACGCTGGCGATAAATGAGCCCCATGTGTTCAAGCTCTTGCAGGGCAAGTCTTACCGTGGTGCGAGAAAGTCCGTAGGAATCGGAGAGTTCACGCTCAGAAGGAAGTGGATCATCTGGATCCATCTCGTTCTCAATACGATAGCGCAGCATATTTGCTAGCTGCTCGTAGAGTGGCTGTCTTCCCATAAACGTTGTCATCAAAACTCTCCTATAAAAGACGGGTGCCCACTAAGTGGACACCCGTCACACTTACTTAACCCCAAATATATGGGAGAACGCCAAAGCCAGAACCAAGAAGTGCAATTACCAGAAGCAGGCAGATGCACATAATTGGAGTCCAGTTACGCTTTGCCATGAGGTAGTACAGACAAAGGGTAAGAGCCAGTGGGATAAGCTTTGGGCAAACGCCGTCGAGGATCTTCTGGATGTCAATGGAGACAGGAGAAGTGACTTCCTCGCCAACAGTTACCAGGTTAACACCGTTGCCGACTGGAGCAATAGCAGTAGTGCCGTCCTTGCCATCAGCAGTCTTGCCGCCGATGAACTTAACGGACTCAGGATTCTTCTTATAGTCAGAATAAGAACCCTCAGCAAAGAGAGCCTTGTCATACTGACCAGAAGCAAGCTGCTCGTCAGAAAGAGTTACCTGAGAAAGAACAACACTGTGTGTCTCACCGTTAGGGATGTTTGCGCCAGCGCCAAGCTTGGTTCCGCCGTAGCAGACAACCAGGCAGCCAACAACAAAGACGCCCAGGATAGAAGCAGCACGAGTGAACTCTTTTGCGTTCTCGGTGAGCAGAGTAATTGCGTCAGTACCCATCTTGTAGGAAAGGTTCATCAACCAATAACGTACCGCAAACTGTGCGATGTTAAAGATGATGAGGAACAAGAATGGTGCAAAGACGTTGCCGGAGATTGCCATGTTAGAGGTAATACCAGCAGTAATTGGAACAAGGGTGAACCAGAACAGTGCGTCACCAATGCCGCCCAGAGGGCCCATTGCAGAAACGCGGACTGCACGAATGGTTGGGATATCCAGCTTGTTCTGCTCAAGGGAGAGAACAATACCCATAACAAAAGTAACCAAGAATGGGTGGGTATTGTAGAACTCAAGGTTGTGACTCATGGAAGCAGCAAGGTCATCCTTGTTGTCGCCGTGAATCTTCTCAAGACCAGGGAGGATACCGTAGAGCCAACCAGCTGCCTGCATTCTCTCGTAATTGAATGAAGCCTGCAGGAACAGGGAGCGCCATACCATCTTGTTGAGCGTCTTCTGATCAAGTGGCTCAGCAGGAGTGGTGTTCTGATAGGTATCAGGAATATTAAATGCCATCTTCGAAGTCACCTCCAGCAACAACAGCAGGAGCAGCATTCTTCATCTTGGTCTGGAGCTGGTAATCCCAGAATGCGATACCAAAGCCGATGAGAGCAAGAAGCAGAAGTGCTGGACCAGAGAGCTCAGGAATGCTGATAAATACGATTGCAGCTGCAAAGCCCATGAGGAAGAAGCCCCAAAGCTCGCGAGAAACCATAACCTTCAGCAGGATTGCAAAGCCGACGAAGCGCATCATGCCACCAGCGACGGACAGTGCATTCATGAGCCACTTTGGAATTGCCGTGGTGATCTGAGTTCCAAATGCAGCGCCACCCAGGAAGAACAGGGTAACAATGACACCAAAGAAGAGACCAAGAGCAGCCATTGCACCATAGTTGATACGAGCAATTCCCTTAGGATCAGCCTTCTCGGCGTATGCATCAGCAGTTGCCATTACAGGGGACATAATGGTAAAGATGATGGTTACTGCATACTGACCAAGCAGGGAGAATGGAATTGCTGCAGCTACAGCGGCCATTGGCTCAAGCTTAGTAGTGATTGCAAAGACTGCAGACATAATGCCGCCGATAACAGCGTTAGGTGGCTGAGCACCACCAACAGGCATGTTGCCGATGGTCATAAGCTGATAAGTACCACCAACAATGAGACCAGTCTGAACGTCACCAAGAATCAAACCAACCAAAAAACCAGTTACGATTGGCTGGTAAAGAGACTCGAGGAAACTAAACTGATCGATGCCAGCGATAAACGCAACGATGAAAATTAATAACACCTGAATAGGGCTAACATCCATCTTAACTCCTCCTTTCAAACACACCATAACTACCGATGACGATGATCGGCAGACTATCCGAATACCTTTGCCAACCTGCTAGAAACGTTGCACCATTGCAACTTTTTGTAATCTCTACCAGGAAGTTGCACGCAAAACTTACTCGAATAGCTTTGAGATATCCTCGACCGGGGTCGTAGGAACACGCCTAATCTCTAGAGTCACCCCCAATTCCTGAAGCTCACGGAAGGCAGCGACGTCCTTATCGTCTACCGCCACACTTGTGGCGACCTGTCGCTTTCCCTCAGCCATGTGCATATTGCCGATGTTCACCTTTTTGATTGGAACACCGCCCTTGACCAGAGTGAGGACATCCTCTGGATTCTCGGCAACTAAGAAAATGTGCTGGCTTGCAGAAGCCTTATGAATTACCTCAATAGTCTTCTGAAGCGTAAAGTACCTGGTTGCAACGCCACTTGGAGCAGCCATATCCATGAGGCCCTGGCGCATCTTATTTCCTGCAACCTCGTCATTAGCAACAAGGATGAGGTTAGTTCCAAGGGTGCCGTTCCACTGAGTAGCAACCTGACCATGAATCAAACGATTATCGATTCGAGCAAGCTTGATATCTGGTTCTCCCATAACAAGTTCTCCTCTCTTTACGCGCACACTTGTGCGTGCTATCTGCGATTTTCATCGCACTACTCGCAACTTGCGCTGCGTGTTTTACTGCAAATTTATTTATTGTTGGAAACGCTGATTACCGCCCAACGATCCAACGTGATGACCACATTTGGAGCAAACTCAACATCTACTGTTTCTTTTTTGACGTTTTTAACTACGCCATACATTCCGCTATTAGTCTTAACTTTCTGACCTGCATGAAGATTCTTCAGAAACTCTGAAGTTGTTCCCGCCTTTTTAGAAGAGGCTCTCCAAACAAAGAAGGAATAAACAAGGCCCAAAATTACCAAGAACGCGAGAAGAACAATGGATGAAGCAAGAATGTTCTCTGCTAGATTTGCCATGTGCATCTCCTTAACTCAACAACAAAACGCTACTTAAATACCATCGTCTCCGAAGATGTCATCTTCTGGCTCAACCTCAAGCTCAAGACGCTTATGAACAACTCCCTGGCTACCAGCTAAAACAGCAGTATCAACCAGCTCTTCAAGAGAGGTATCTGCCATACGACTACCAAGTGTTTCAAGAAGCATAGGAAGGTTTGTACCGGTAACAACTTCTACGTTTGAATAACTCTGAGCAATAATCATTGCCTGATTAAAAGGTGTTCCGCCAAGCAGATCGCAGAAAACCAGCACACCGTCAGTAGTGTCAAGAAGATCGGAAATTGTTGCAGAAAGAGTTTCTGGGTATGTTGCAGCACCGGCTTCAATAAAAGGAACGGGAACAAAAGCTTCTTGCTCACCAGCAATCATCTTTAAAGCATCAGCAAGACCGTTTGCAAAAGTTCCATGACCAGTTAAAACGCAACCTACCATGTCAAACTCCTTTCGAAGAGTTGGAAACTATCTGGGGAGCTACGCGGAAAACTAGGGGTGTTGAAGTTTCTCTCTAAGTGGTAGATACCAGATAACAACCTAACATAAGTATAGTCTAGTGAGCATCTTGAGATGTGTACGTTAACAATCGACGGCTTAACGGTACTATTTTTACCGTAAACGGTACACACGTTGTTATTTTCGCAGGTAGATATATGGATAAATTGTGACGATGCACTAAAAAATTTAGAGCTATCCTTGAAAAATGAGAAGTTCTTATAACGCACCTTTATACGTAATAAATGTAGTAAACAACCCTAAAATCCTGCTCAAATATGATGAGAAAATAAAATTGGTATTAAGAAATTATGTACTGGTATCTTTTTTTAGAACATCTAAAGAATAGTTTCTTGATGGCGCTTTGGTTAAATAGATTCAACTCAATTTCATTTGCAGTGGCGCTGTTCCATAGTGTTTCTCGCCCCTGCTTTCCTCTGAGCACTTTGTGTGCACTGTCTTTTAGACGAGGTGATATGCGTGATTGTTACCGTAACACTCAATGCATCCATTGATAAAGCGTACTACCTGGACTCTCCTGTTGTAGATGGAACGGTACACAGAGTCTCAGTAGTAGATAACAGCGCGGGCGGCAAGGGTCTTAACGCCTCACGAGCCATTACCACCCTTAACTACCCCGTTTGTGCCACAGGATTTGTAGGAGGCAATAACGGTAGATACCTTGTTGAACTGGCTCATAAAGATGGTATTACTAGTGATTTTATTTATACTGAGCAAGAAAC